>NZ_JAMXEX010000075.1 GCF_025370775.1 Ancylothrix sp. D3o
ATAGCAAAACAGAGGTAAAGTTTCTGACCGGGCGACAAGAGGTTCGCTTAGTCGGTGAAGTTGGTGGGGCCGGTGGTAGCGGAGAGGCCGGTGGTGGTGAGGAGGCCGGTGGTGCCGGTGGTAGCGGGGAGGCCGGTGAAGTCTGTGGATGTCGGTGAGCAAGCGTGGTGTTGTTGGCGCTGGTGGTGCCGGTGCTCGCTAGGAACCCAGGGAGGCCGGTGGTCGTGGGGAGGCCGGTGAACAAGCGTGGTGTTGTTGGCGCTGGTGGAGCCGATGGTGCCGGTGGTAGTGGGGAGGCCGATGGTGCCGGTGAGCAAGCGTGGTGTCGAGGGGGCCGGTGAGCAAGCGTGGTGTCGGGGGGGCCGGTGATGTACATTTTCTCGCTCGCCGGCCCCCAATAGCCATGAGTTATAGAATTTCCAAGCGAGACACCGGCCTCCAAAAATCTACTTATTCCACCTCCTCCACCGGCCCCTCAAAATCTACTGGCCCCACCGCAGAAATCAGTATCTCAATATCTAGCGGCCTCTCAAGATCCAAGAACTCTATGATGTCCACCGGGACCAATGAATCAAATTAGTTTTTAGTTGATTCTTAAGTGGCCTGATTTCATTAACTAAACGAGGCTAGTGATGTGATGGGTGTCTACTGAAGTGGCCATGAGTGCCGGTGCGATACGATATTGGCCAGTGTCTGCCTAGGATGCCGGTGGCGTACGATATTTTGTCCTGTCCGCCCGGAACGGCGATAATGTACATTTTTTCAGGGCGGGTTTGAAATGGCCATGCGATTTTAAATTTCCAAGCGTGACACCGGCCTCTTCATGTTCAAGAACTTCTCTAGGTTCACCGACAACATAAGCTTTTGTGCTGGTTGGGGTAATTATAACTGAGTTGCTGTTCCTAGTTGGCAAGGGGGCCGGTTTTGGTTTTGAGTTTTGACGCATGAGGTAAGGGAATCTTAATAATTTTCGCTTCTTTGGTAATTCTTAAAACTTTTGACAAGAGAAGATATCTTATCGACTTAGGAATTACTTAAAATAATGCATTACGAATCTGTAGAAAAGTAGTTTTTACAAAAAGTCTATACTTCTTAAAAAAAGGGTAGTCAATCTTTTTATCCTTATTTTTTATGAAATTGTAATAATTCTACCAATAACTGAAATGTTAGTAATTGACGGGTATTTAATCGCTTTGCGAAGTGGTTATAATAAAATTAAGGTATTACTTTTGTTAGGCGGTCTTGTTTAAAATTGAAACCGTTCTTTTTTTTACCATACTCGGCTTGAAATCCCAACCCATCGAGCTTTTAAGCTTCTTGTCACCCCGTCAGATCCAATATATAAAATAGCTATCCACAACGTTATGTACAGCTGCATGCAGAGTAAATCTAACCTGTTGATGTACATCGCTACTTGTTCCGAAGCATAACGGCAAAGTTGTAGGGCGGCAGATAACCTCGAACTCTCACCGATAACCTCTGTACTGTCCGCACCAACGCACTGTTAGCCCTCTTGATGCGGTAGTGTCAATATATGGTATGGTTAAGATAAGAGACTAAAAAGCACAAGATCCCTTGCCTAGTGTTGGACACCATAACTTACACAAAATGCCAAATATGCTGAAGTCATTAAAAATTGAAAATTTTCGTTGTTTCCAAATGTTCGAGCTTCAGCAGCTTGGTAAGTTAAATTTGCTTGTTGGTACTAACAATAGTGGTAAAACTTCAATTTTAGAAGCTGTGCAGCTTCTAGACTCTCAATCTAATCTTGAATCATTGCGAGAAGTAATGATTGGCCGCGGTGAATATATTTTAAGTGATGAACGAGGTATTGGGAGAGAGCTAGATGTTCGTCACCTTTTTTATGGCCATGAAATTGATGAAGGCAGTAAGTTTTCAATCTTGGGTAATAATCATAATGGTGGAGAGGGAATCACGGTATCTGTAAAACACTCAGAACAACTGAGCCTATTTGAGGATTTACGAGAGTTTGTATTAGTAATTGAGTGGTTAGGGCAAGAGAGTAAACGCCTCCAACTCCCCTTATCTTCTAAAGAAGGTTTGCCCTTAGATTATGTGAGGCGTGTTCGTAGGGACTTAAAAAATTTAGGCTCAAGAACTCAATTTGTAACATCTTCCTCTTTAACAAGTGAGAAAATGATCGAACTATTTGATCAAGTTGTTTTGACACCAGAGGAATATCTGGTTACAGAAGCACTCCAGACAATTGAGCCAAGTATTGATCGTATTGCTTCAGTTGGCTCTGAAAAGAATAGATTTACAGGCTCACGTAGCGGTTTTGTTGTCAGGCTCACCGATGGAGATCAACGCATACCGATTGGCAGTATGGGGGATGGAATATGGCGGATGCTGGGACTTACGTTAGCCATTGTTAATGCAAGGAATGGTGTTTTGTTAGTAGATGAAATTGATACTGGGCTTCACTTTAGTGCAATGTCTGATATGTGGAAATTAATATGGGAAACAGCTAAACGGCTTAATGTTCAGGTTTTTGCTACAACTCATAACAGTGATTGCTGGACGAGCCTTGCTGCAATTGCAAACAACGACAGCCCAAGTGAAGAGGGCATTACAATTCAGAGGATTGAAAAAAGTAAACCAAACAGTATTGTTTTTACAGAACGACAAGTTGTAATCGCTGCTGAACAAGGAATTGAGGTGCGGTAGCTCATGGTTGATATTTACCCAAGAGTTCTTCTCGTAGAGGGAAAACAGGATCGTTTCGTAATACCAGAACTAATTGAAGCGAATGGTGTGAAGTGGGGGACTCGCAAAAACCCGGTTGTTTTTATTCGCGATTATGATGGTTATCAAAAGTTAGTTGATCCAGATGTAATCTCAACCGAACTACAAGCTTCTGGGCTTTCTGCGCTTGGAATAATGATTGATGCTGATGATAACCCTACAGGACGTTGGCAAAGCATTAGAAGTGCAAGCTTGAAAAGCATTCCTGATCTTCCAGAAACTTTACCCGAAGACGGCTTAATACATACTACGCCCACCGGAATCCGATTTGGGATTTGGATAATGCCTGATAACAAGATGTGTGGCATGTTGGAAACCTTCCTGACTTACATGATTCCAACAGGCAGTGCAGCACTTTGGCAGTTTGCCCAAGCAGTAACCAACGAAGCTAAAGGTAAAGGCGCAGTATTTACAGACTCTCATCTTGATAAAGCTAACATTTATACCTGGCTAGCTTGGCAGAATCCTCCAGGGCGGCAACTACATCAAGCAATTATGGAACACATTTTGCATCCTAATCACCCTAATGCTCAGAGATATGTGACTTGGTTTAAGACTTTGTATGGCTTGATTTAAGGTCTTTTTTAATAAGAACTCAACGGTCTTTACTTGAAGAAAATATCTCTGCATACCACAACTGAGGAGTAGAGAGCTAAGTATTTCTTATACGGAAAGTTTCCGTCTAATCTTTTTCTCAATCCTAATAAATCAAGAATTATAACGGATTCTTGCCTGAATCTAAGGAAAGATTCTTTTTTGCCCACTTATTTAGGTAATATACAGAATTTTTCCGTATAACAACCCTTTACAGGAGGATTATATGGAATTTTTTCGTGTATCCCTTGTTGAACCAGTCACAAGTTGGCTCTTGAGTGAATTAATCTCTTGGAGTAAATTATTCCGCTCGGTTTCCAGTTGGTTGATGATTTCGGAGGCCGATTCTAGTTCCACCGGCCCCAAAAACATTCACCGGCCCAAAAACAGCCACCGGCTCCCAAATATCCATCGGCACCAAAAATATCCATCGGCACCAAAAATATCTACCGGCCCCTAAAAATCCACCAGCTTTTCAATATCTGCCGGCCCCCAAACATCCACCGGCCCCTAAAAATCCACCGGCCATCGAGCAGAGCAATCGGTGTTTGGAGGTTCGCTTACGCCACTGTATGCACCGATATCTGAAAGATCCACCGGCCCCCGCATATCCACCGGCCCCTGGATTCCCATCGGCCCTTGAAATACCGTCGGATCTCTGATGTCCACCGGCACCTGAACATTCACCGACCCCAGGAGCCCCACCGGCCCAAACAGATCAAGCGAGCCTTATAGAGATGCCGGCTCCTTCTATAGCAATCCTAAATAGGTCGTGAAAAAATTCCATACTCAGAAAGTTTCGGGAAATCAAATATTTGACCATCAGCAAAAAACTTAAATAGCCATTTGACTATTTTAAAAGATTTACATAAATGGTAGAATTGTCTGATCAAGCTTTTTATTTGTAGCCAAAGATCTTCTACGGGATTTTGTTCTGGAGCATTAGGGGCGAATTTATGACAAGTAATTATCCATTCTTCTTCTAATAAACCTTCATTTACTATACTTAAATATTCCCGAAATTCTTTTGAGTCATGGTAAGTGGCTCCATCCCAAAATATA
>NZ_JAMXEX010000076.1 GCF_025370775.1 Ancylothrix sp. D3o
TTCAATGCTCGGATTTTTGATGATGTCCGCGATTGTCTGTTTCGTATCAGGCAGGTTGTTGGCACTCATATAGATCCAGAGATTATCTGGATAGAGAATTGCCGCTTGGTTGAGGTGCCGGCCCCTCCCCATTTCAATTTCTATAAGTTTGTTACTGCTGATGGCCAGATTATTAGCACTGCCGGTGGTGATAGTTTTGAAGTGATGGAGGTGGGTACTTAACCTACCTGTGCCGGTGGGCCATTTATTGCTAACCGCTGATGGGGTGAACTTTACGCCTTGCCGGTGCCCATAGTTTTGAGGTAGTGGGAGCCACCTAACTCACCTGTACCACCAGGCTATTTATTGCTGACCGCTGATGGGATGAACTTCACCTCTTGTCGGTGCTGATAGTTTTGAAGTAGTGGAGGTGGCCACTTAACCAACCTGTGCTACCGGGCCATTTATTGCTCACCGTTGAGGGGATGAACTTCACCCCTTGCCGGTACTGATACTTTTGAAGTAATGGGGGCCACTTAAGTCTATCCAGCCCGAAACTGACAATCTCCATGTAATACTCCGGGGGATGAAAGCGAATGGTTGCCGACCTCTTTAACTGCTTTCATCCGGGGAGTCACTTGCTAAAAAAATAAAAAGCTAAATAACCAAAAAGCTAAATTGTAAAAATTGTTTTTTTAGTAATTTATTTACTTAGCAAATTTGACAATACTAATTTTAGTGGTTTATATTTATGCAATGATCACAGTCGCCATCGCATCCCTATCAGGGGGGCAAGGCAAGACAACCGCATCTTTATTCCTTAGCCGCCGGCTGGCGAGCCTGGGATATCCCACTTTGGTTATCGATGCCGACCCCCAGCACAATTTAACGACCTATCTGGGACTGGAACTAAGACCCAACCAGCCCACACTAATAGAAGTCCTCAAAAAGTCCGTCCCTATCGTTGAGGGCATCTATCCCGTTGAAAACAGCGACAACTTATTTCTAATTCCCTCTGATGAAGGGCTAGATGCCGCCGGTGACTACCTTGCAAGCTCTGGTGTTGGGGCCACCCTATTGCTACATCGTCTTGAACAAGTGGCCAGCGTCTTCAAATTTTGCATTATTGATGCTCCCCCGCAACGTTCACAGATTTGTCTAACAGCAATCGGTGCAGCTTTAGCCCTCATCATACCTGCCGAAGCTTCAGTCAAAGGCTACGGTTCCCTGGTACGGACACTCGACCTGCTCAATACTATGCAGGATCTCAAAGCAACAAATGCTCAACTTTTGGGAGTGCTACCTTTTCGAGATCGCTGGATTGGCAACACCCAAACCTCAGAAAGCCGGCTTGCCATAGATGGCATGAAAGAGGAAGTAGGAAGCGAATCAATTCTTCCCTCTATAAGAGAGTCAGAGCAGTATAAAAAAGCCATAAACAGAAGAAAAACTCTGACTGAATTAGGGCATTCTTCCTTGGAATATCCCTTTGAAATTATCGTTGACAAAATCCAGAAACTTTAGGACTTGAGAATCAAATGAGTGACAGCATCCTTGATAAAATTCGCTCTAACCGCCAACGAACCGTTGTTCCTGCAAGAGTTGATACGCTAATCCCCACAACTATTGAAAATGAACAAGCCATCCAGACCGAAAGTGAACAAGCCACCCAACAGGAAAGTGAACAAGCTTCCCTTACTGTGATCCAACAAATTGCTCCACAGGAAACCTCACAAATTGAGTCTATAATCACCAAAACCAAACAACAAAGTCAACAAGTTGCTCAACAGGAAACTCCTTTGAGGGAAACGTTAGATTCACCGGCTACCAGCAATTCAACTTTAGAAGAATTAAAAGCACAACTTGCGCTTTTTAACGGAACTCGTCGGCATTCAGCTATCGTGTTGGATACGGAAATTGATTCTAATTTGACCCGATTCTGTAAAGAAAAAGGCATCACAGTCGAACTATTTTTAGAAGCCGCATGGCTTGAAGCAGTGGTTTCTGAGGAATTAATGAAGAAAATTTTAACAGAAGCCAAACGGCGTTATCAAGGTCGTAAGCAGGCTGGGAAACTGCGCCGACTGATTACCATGTTGTCGGGAAATATTTAGGTTTAATAAGGCTATAAGTAAATGAATTAATGCGAAAGAATAGTTTTAGGTTCCGCATTCTATTTATAGGGGAGTGGAGTTGGCAATCTTATCAATCAAAATAGACGTTTTTCTCTCAGAGTTTTTTGGTTTAAACTTTTTAAACTCGTTAAGGCGTTCACTTCTCAACTCGCCAACCAAGCTGATTACCCAGCCTTTTGTGTCGATGGAACACAAAGCATCCTCATACAAAGATATCAGCGGTAGTTGTGTATTATAATCAAAAAATAGATAGCGTTCAAAAGCAAGAGCAACTATGCTCACAAGCAGTTTCAATTCAATCAAATTTATTCGGTGAATCTATGGCAACAGCAGGTAAGTTAGAATTGACCATTAAGATTAACGAGTTTCCCGACGATGTAAAGACAGTCGAGAACAACTGGAAGCAGTTTGAAGTAGATTGTGACGGTAAGATAATAACAATCACAGTCAAGCCGAAAGTGTTTAAGAAGCTTGAAGACGCGCAGGCTAATTACCCGATGTGGGTAGCGGCGATTGCAGGCAAAATGGGAGAAGCTACCCCTAACGGTTTCGTTTTAGCAGAACCCGCTATACAAGTGTTTGAGAAAAAGCCAAAAGAACCAAAAAGCGCTTCAGAAGCTGTAGCGACGCCTAACTAAATAGCAGGGTAAACGCATCTTGTCGATAACCAGTGTTATGAACACAATAAAGCAGAATTATTGTTGTTTAGTGAGAACGGTTTTTTCCATGTAGCGCTTTTGTCTTTATTCAGACGCTATATAGGGAAATTTAGAAATTAGATGCGTTTACCCTGCATTGGCTTTTAGATGACCAAGTTTAGTTTGAAGAATTAGTGGTAAATTATTTGTAGAAGCCGGTGGTATGTTGCTGATGTCGGCAACTGAAAGCTCTTATTGAGATAGATGTACATCCCTCAAATTGACCAAAATGCCGAACACTAGAAGATATCCCGATAATTGGTCTGAAATTGCACTGGCTGTGAAAGAAAGGTGCGGCTGGTGTTGTGCTAAATGTAATCTACAGTGCTTACGGCCTGGGGATTCCACTAAAAATCTAACTAAATCCCAACAAGCTAAACTTAAGTTGAATGTACATCATCAGAATAGGATACCGGAAGATAACCGGCCTGAAAATTTAATTGCTCTTTGTTCTGCTTGTCATCTTCTTTACCATACCCGTAAACGGGCAAATATTTCACCAGGACAATTGTCTTTGTTGGAAGAACTTTTACCGAACGAGTGCGGTAAATTTTCTGAATAATGGCCTAGCTAATTTTTGGGAGACAACGAGACGAATTAATACTCATAACTCTGTGCGCTGGAAATAATTAACGCCTAAAAAATGTTAAATAAAAAAATTAGCATTTTTGATAAACAGTAAACCTATGAGCAAAAATCCCTATTTTTAACAAAACTTTAGTAAAAAAAATTCTTTATTATAAATAATTGCTATCCGATTCTTACGCGATAAAAATCTTTTTTCTATTTTTAGAGTAGTATAGAATTATTTTAAAAATCTTGAGGTTTAGATTAGGATATTCAATTAAATTTCTTAATAAAAACATTTTTTATTTTCTATCTTTCGTTCTTTAGATAAATTTTAAGGTTTTTTATTTTCTTGAGAAGTTTGACTCTTTTTTTCGTTTTGAACGATGGCTAAAATACCTGATAAAGGTCATGTTGGCGTGAGTGCAACTACTTTATTTTTGCATTTCGTTGATGTAATTTGGGTTATACTTTTTTCGCTTATTTATTTGTGGAAAGCTTAGAGGGCATTAGTGGTATTAACGAAATGCAAACCAAGCTCGTGAATAATATTGTAGAGTCAATTTATGGATTGACCCTACAATTGGCGTTTTTTGTTAATTTCTAAATCTGCTTACTAATTCCTCACGAGACAATTGCACCAATAAGGGAGTAAATTCTTCTGGTGGAAAAGTCAAGATAGAGTCAATTAAAGCAGATAAATCTGCATCTAATTCTCCAAATCTCGACCTTAATAAATTTTCCACTATTAAGCGCTCTCCTTGTTGGATGCCTTGTTGAATACCTCGTTCCATGCCTTGCTGTTCAACTTGTGCTAGTTTTTCTTGCAGCAAAGGTTGTAATCTCATAACTAACTCCTGATCGTCTGATTCTAAATTTTGATTGATGTTTAAATTTTCTCGTAATTGATAGAACAATTCCAAGATTTTGTCTCGCCATACATTGTCGAGTGGTAGGGCCTCCAATTCATCAATTGCTTGTGCTTGTACTTTCTTCCTTCCGAATATTCTCAGCCAAAGAGTTTCAGGGGTTTT
>NZ_JAMXEX010000077.1 GCF_025370775.1 Ancylothrix sp. D3o
GAGTACCTTGGGGAAATGTGATAGTTTGGTTCATAATAGTAAGTTGGTACTTTGTGTACCGGGTTAAGGCCCCTGCCAGGTAGATTGAGATTCTTAGTTGGCAGGGGTTTTTGGTTTGCTTGTAATTATGACATATTATCAGCGTATATGGTACACTTTTACAAAAATAAATATTTTGTTATAATTTTTTCCTACAAAGACACGCTTGCTAGACTAGAAGAATGACAACAAAAAAACGACGAGTACAGGTAGATATAGAAGATATCCAGCACATTCTGGAGAAATTGGCGAAGGCACAACGTCGCTCGCTGGCTGGTCAAGCAAGGCATCTCATTGATGAAGCCCTACAATCAATGGGTTTATGGTCAATGCCCGTCGTGCCTACACCGACTCAAAATATTGCTGAATTAGTAGCGAGTAATTTTGACAAACTTGTTGCTAATACCTGCATTCCAGAAAGTCGCTTAGCCGCATATCGAGATGGGGCAAAACCAGAAACCATAGATTTAGTACGCATGGCCCGCGTCTTAGATATGGATGAGGATGACTTGGTAGAGCTTTGCCATCGCTCACAGCCTAACGACAGTAAAAACGATAGGAAAAAGGAAGTTCAAACAAATGGAACTGCGTAAATATTTGCCGTCAGGCTGGAAGTTCAGTATTACGTCGGGCGGCCCGCTCATAATGGCCCCAACTCAACATGATGTAGAACTGTGGCTGGATAAAGTCAGCGGGTTTCTTGTTGAATCCGCCAATAATTTACAAGGCAGCATTCAAATTGGGTGGGAAGGATGCCGACGCCCTTATCGATTCACCCCAGCCCTGGCATCAGTTGAAGGAAGCGAAAAACTACATCCGCTATCCTCTGAAACAGAATCAGAGCAGATTAAGACTGATGAACCCTTACAAAATAACTCAATTATTGAAGTACCGGAACTAGAAATTATTAGTGAAGTTCTGGGATTTGATGGAAGTTCAGCATTACTTAGAATGTCTGATGATTTAGGTTTGCTAAGTAATACTAGAACAGAAGTAAGTAGTGGCCTAAAAGCAAATGATTGGATGAAGGTTAAAGATCATTCGCACTGGTGGCCTGATGACGAATTAAGAAATTATAAGCGTCGATTGCTAGGAGATGGACAGTTAAAAAATTACAGCTATTATGCCCGAATGATTACCACAGGAAAGCTAAGCCTTTATACGGTCACTACGCGATTAGTGGTATATCGTGGTGATTTGTGTCGGCTTGTAAAGACTCATTCGGTGGTGCCGGTTGAAGATTGAAAAGGTAAAAAACTATAACATTGGGGGCCATAATTCGATACCAAACAGAGTTTCCGAACGGTTCATATTTAATTGGGCCAGAGTTGTATTTGGATTTTAATGTCCTTTATTTTAATCCTAATCCTGTTAATCTCGTGAATTAAACAGATGGCAGTATGCTATTTGCCAATCCTCACTGTTATTGTGCGGATACAGTGAAACAAATCAGTTCTTAGAAATCAATAGTTTAGAGGATTGTAAAGTTTTGGATCGTTCTGATTCATTGCGGCGTAACCAGCTTTTCAAAGCTATTTGAATACTTGAAGGAGCACCTACCCGCTCCTTCAAATGCTGCTATTGCTCGGTATTTGACACAAACTCTTCGTTCAAAAGGTAGCCGAGAACAAGTTTCTAATGATTCTGTAGGCAGATGGACGCTTGGTGAGCAGTTGATTCGTCGAGATAGTGTTAGGAAGTTAGCCCTAGCTCTAGGTTGTTCGGTTATTGAATTAGAAGAATACCTTAGCGGCCAATTAGGAGCGGATTTTTTAGGGGTAGAAGTAGCGAAGCTGACACCAGCCGCAAAGTAGCAGATAAAACCATTAGAGTCATTGGAACGATAATATTGCCGTTTCGCCTGGGTATTTAGTTGATTCTTGAGTTGCTTGCGGATCGTTGACTAAATGGGGCCGATGGCGGATGGCATTTTTTTAGGAAATTAATTAGGAGGCTGGTGGTCTGCTTTCATTACCGAAGTGGCTTCGGAGTGCCGATGGTATTGCGTGATTTGCCCACGTTTATTGGGATGCCGGTGAAATAAGGGATTTGCCCCGGTTTATTTGAGTGCCGGTGGGATAGGGTAAGCCGCTGTTCGTCTGGATTGCCGGTAATCTCTATTTTGTTTGAGCCGGCCTAAAATGGCCATGATTATGAAGAATTCTCTCAGTGTGACACCGGCCTCTTTAGGTTCACCGGGCCGGTGTCCATCGGAGCCTTTATCTTCACCGGCCCCTCGACATCCCCCATCTCAGGCAGGTTCACCGGCTCTATTACATCCAGGGGTTCCGGTGAAGTTCAAGGTATTGGGGAAGTTGGTGGCGCCGGTGGTGGCGGGGAGGCCGGTGAAGTTTGCGAAATCTTTGGATGTCGGTGATGACAAGAAGGTCGGTGAAGTCTGTGGATGTCGGTGATGCCGGTGAGCAAGCGTGGTGTTCCTGGCGCTGGTGGTGCCGATGATCGCTAGGAACCCAGCGAGGCCGATAGTGGCGAGAAAGCCGGTGAGCAAGCGTGGTGTTGTTAGCGCTGGTGAATGTTATGGTGCCGGTAGAACGCTAGGGTACTGTTGGCGCTGGTGGAGCCGGTGGGGTTGGTGGTAGTGGGGAGGCCAGTAATGGCAGTAAGGTCGGTGGTGCCGATGAAGTTGGTGGAGCCGATGGTGGCGAAAACGCCAGTGGTAGTGGGGAGGCAGGTAATGTACATTTTCTTTATGTCAGCCTAAAATGGCCACATAAGTTTAAATTTCCGAGTGTGGCACCAGCCTCTTCACGTTCAGGAGCTTCTCTAGGTTCACCGGCCCCTAACAAATCCACTGACCTTGGCAAATTCATCGGCTTCATAAAACCCACTGAGCTCATATCCTAAACTTTGTTAAGAAATTATAAGCTCAGGCTGAATTCTCACTTCTTAGAACACCGTTGCTTCTGTTAAAAAATGATGTAATTGGTGATAAACCACACCAATTACATTATTTGACATCTGAGTAAAGTTGTTTTATTCCCTTTCACCTAATAATCCTCCTAAACAACTCCAACTCCTTTTTTGAGATGGATTTCTGAACACTGGATTAAACCTAGCACACCATTTCTCAAAGCATGGTGGCATGGCAGAGGGAGTGGTTTCTTTCATCGAAGCTTCTCAAGGTAAAATATAAACTCTGGTTCCATTTTAGGTGTTTTATTTCTTTTTTTGTTTAAGTCCGGTAATTGGTAGAATATGAATTAATATAAATAAAAAGACTAAATTCAAATATTTTAAGTCCCTTAAGAAAGTATGATTTCTATTTATCATATTACTCATGTTGATAACTTGCCTTTAATTCTAAAATCAGGGGGGTTGTTTGCTAAAAACGAATTAATACAACAGGAAGTAAACCATCTTGATATCGCTCATGAAGGCATCCAATCTCGTCGCGCTAGAATTCCTGTCCCCTGCGGTGCCGGTGGAGTATTGCACGACTATGTGCCATTTTATTTGGCTCCTCGTTCCCCCATGCTTTACGCAATTCACAATGGTAGAGTAGCCGATTATACTCAAGGACAAAACCCAATCATTTACCTAGTAGCAGAAGCCGAAATAATAAAAAGTGAGGGTATCCCTTTTGCTTTCACAGATGGTCATGCCGTTATGAGCTACAGCGATTTTTACGACGATCTATCAGCTTTAGAATCTTCTATTGATTGGGCCATTATGGAAGATAAATATTGGGCTGATACCCCAGAAGATAACGATAGAAAGCGGAGGCGACAAGCAGAATTTTTAGTCTATCAATTTTGCCCTTGGAGATTAATTAGAAAAATTGGTGTGATAGATAGCACAACTAAACTACAAGTTGAGGGAATCTTAGCAAATTTTAACTGTCAACTCCAAATAGACATTTGCTCTAATTGGTATTACTGAACCGCTCTATGCTACAATTGTACTAACAAGGATAAGAAAAAATAATCATCCAGCTTTAGCAAGGCAACCAAATTATCTTAGATAATTGGAGTTTAGTCAATCGCTGATAGAGAAAAGTAATGGTTCAGTTCAAGCAAGGCAACCTATTGGAAGAGAAAACCGAAGCCCTAGTCAACACTGTCAACTGCGTTGGTGTCATGGGTAAAGGTATCGCCTTACAATTTAAACGAGCTTTTCCCGAAAACTTCCGTCAATATGAGAAAGCCTGCCATGCAAAAGAAGTAGAGCCAGGTCGGATGTTTACAGTATCGACCGGCTCAGTGCTTTA
>NZ_JAMXEX010000078.1 GCF_025370775.1 Ancylothrix sp. D3o
GAGTACACCAACAATGACCCAAAAGCGCTCAGTTTCTTTGAGGCTTGTCTAACCCAACACAAACACCGGCTCAAATTCGCTCTAGGGATAAATGTCACTCCCGAATACGGGCCAGTGCGATTGATTAAGCATATTTTGGAGAGGGTGGCCATTAACTTTTCTGGTAAGCAGCGCCGTTTAGCGTCCGGTGAACGGCAGCGTTTTTATAAGGCAATTTTGCCTGAAGCAACCGGCTTCTCTCTGGACGTTCTCAAAGCTTATGAATTGCGGTTTGGCAATCTCATCAATCAACCTGAGAACACCGGCCCTCTTAAAGATGAGGTGTCACAGACTAACTCTTTAGGTAATTACTCAATAACGGAGTCTGTGACAAATCCCATAGAGCCGGTTACTCAACCAGAGGACACCGGCATCTCAACCGCCACCGGCATCCCAACCAACACCGGCGCTCTTAAAGATGAGGTGTCACAGACTAGCTTTGTAGGTACTTATCCAATGGTGGAGTCTGTGACAAACAATATTCAGAGATCCCACCAATCAGAGAACACCGGCACTATCAATAACACGCGTCCTCTTAAAGATGAGGCGTCACAGACTAACTTTATAGATACTTACTCAATAGAGCGGTCTGTGACAAATTCCATAGATCCGGTT
Source organism: Ancylothrix sp. D3o (assembly GCF_025370775.1). Classification (NCBI taxonomy): domain Bacteria; kingdom Bacillati; phylum Cyanobacteriota; class Cyanophyceae; order Oscillatoriales; family Microcoleaceae; genus Ancylothrix; species Ancylothrix sp. D3o. The sequence goes on from NZ_JAMXEX010000078.1 coordinate 655, forward strand.
ACTCAACCAGAGAACACCGGCATCCCAATAAACACCGCCACCCCGGAAACAGGTTTGTCACAGACTAGCCTTTTAGGTGGTTACTCAATAGAGCAGTCTGTGACAAATTCCATAGAGCCAGCCCCTGAACCAGAGAACACCGGCATCCCACCGACCCATGAACCACAGGGGATATGTATTAGTTCAGTAGACCCGGCTCTTCACGAGACAATTGAAGGGTTTACTTATTTGGTTCGAGAAACGCTGGCCGGTGTCTATGAACTTGACAATCTTTGGCAGGGAATCTGTGCTCTATTTGAGGGTGTTGTTGAGGATGTTTGGAAGGGTGTCTGGCAACTTCTAAATTTAGAAGAACGCCAGCATATTATCCGACTACAGCAAGGTTTATAACCGGCCTTCCGTGAGCAGGAAAATTGGATACCTAATTTTTAAAGGCTTGGAAGAGTCTGATTTATGCTGCCATAAAATATTATGTAGCTAAGTAGACCCTTAGATAAAAACCTGTTTTGGTGGCTGGGTAATGTTGCTTGATTTTTAGAGCAATGGTCGTTAAAAAGGACGTTGCCCTATAAAGTTTCCTGGAGGGTTATAACGGCAAACCAAGATATCATTACCATTGACTCGAACAATCGCACAACCAACTTCTGTAGTGTTGCTCCAGACAACCTGGGTATAGTGACCAACATCTTGCCACTCTCCAGTAGAGCTAACATCGGGAAATATACCATCGACAAAATACTGCTTTTCGTTTCCAAAACTCTCAATCATTTGGGTATAACTAAAATAACCAGATGAACCCATCCACAAATTTTCACCTTCACCCGTGTTCTGGCTATGTTCCAATTTCCCTCCCAACGAAGCCAGGTAGTCGGCCCACTCCTGAGCATGATTGGCTAAAGTCTCAGACCAAGTAAGGGGCGTAACACCTACTTCTGCCCGATATTGGTTATGAGCATTGAGAATTTCTTGGCTCATTGAGATTTGACTTGTTGTTGCCGATGGGTTAACATTAGACATGATTTTTTCCTTTGTTTTGTGCAATTAATTTTTCTTTTGCTTGTATTCCCGTTGGTCAATAATTTCTGAAGGGCACCGCTGATAACCTTATTAATAGAGGTTTCGAGCCACTTCCCCTACTTAGAATATTCACTATATTTAGAAATGTCACTACCTTAAACTAGGACAATTTAGCTAATTTGATTCTGGTAATGATATCCGAAAAAATGGCTTCTATAGTTTTTCTGGCGTTGCTTAATGAGGGTATGAAAAAAATAAGCCCTAAAATCCCGATAGCAAAGCCTGCTGAAACGCCATAGCTTTGTGGATGCTGGTTTCTATGATTGGCATATATACCCTTTGATATCATTAATCAGCAAGGCCCCCCGAAAGTCGATGCCTGAGATCAGCCTTCTATTTAACTATTCAGTAAATAATGAAGCATCCTCACCAATACGCTGCAATATCTTTTGGCCAATGGTTGCGTATTGTGGGTTATCAATTAATCCCATACCTAGTAGGAGAACACCAAAATATATCGCCCATCCTTTAGCTCGTTGGAGGGTTAGTTTGGAAGCATTGTATTCTAAAGCAACTTTCTGACGGGCTTGTGGCTCAGAAAAAAGCATCCAAATTGCAGCCAAATCTGTTGCCGGATCCCCGACTGTGATATTTCCCCAATCTATAACTCCTGTGATTACACCATTTTCAACCAACACATTACGAGGGTAAAGGTCGCCATGTATCCAGGTTGGTTCCACATCCATTGGCGCGTCTAATGCTTGCTTCCAAACCTGTTCAATCGCTGGGCTAATTAAGGTAGAGACAAACTGCCAGAACGTCTGTGCTTGTTGTAAGCGCTGCATTCGTTCTGCAAAAAGCGCAACTTGATGATGTAACGGTAAACCTCTGAATTGGTTTGAGGGAGAATTCGGTGGTGCCGGAGTATGGAGCGCTTTTAAAAATGCCGCAAATCGTTGTGCTTGTTCGTGATTCAATTCTTGCCGGTCAGCCGTTACCCCGCTTAACCAAGGAACAACACTCCATTTCCAGGGATAGCCTTGGCCTGGAAGACCTAATCTGCAAGGGAGGGGAATCGGAATCGGAAGAGTTGGCAACTGGGGAAGCCAAATTTGTTCATGTTCAATGAAAGTGGCAGCAAGTTGGCGACGAGGCAGACGGACAGACAACTGCTCACCCAGTCGAAATATGAGATTATCCCAACCTGCATCTACTAGGTGGAGTGGCAAATGTGCTAAATCAGGATGTTGTGAGGTTAGAAGAGATTGAACTAGGGAGGCATCAATTTCAATTTCAGAAGCCGGTGTGTCAATACCTGGGATTTGCTGTGAGCTCATCTATGACCTCCTCAATTTATCTACACGAAGAAAAAAAGCCGCTTACGGAAATTAGTAAATCTGCTGTTTACAGGCTAACAATCTTTCAATAATCGGCCCCCACAAACCGTAATCAACCACCGAATATTCACCACGCCGGCAAGAGCGCACAGTAGCCATCAGCCTCCACCTCCCCTGTCAGCGACAACTAGGCATCTACTACCGGCAAGAGGCTACCGAGCAACAATCCCAGAACAACTGGCCCTCCTATTCAACCGGCCCCAGATTCAGCAGACCAAAAACCACATAACCACCGGCAATTAACCAGTACCATCAGCCACCGGCCACAAACCAGCAGCCACAAAATAAACGAGAGTATTAGCCACCGGCCACCGGCCACCAGGTCACAATTCCAAACCCACCGGCCTCCTCAGTCTCACCGACATCCCAGAGATTAAGCCCATCAACCAACTGGCAGGTCATTCAACCAATTAACAACGACAGAACCACCGGCTTTAAATCGAAGCAACATCACTCCAGAGATTCAGGCGTCACAGACGAGGCTTTTGGGTGCTTATCCAGTAACGGGGTCTGTGACAAATTGGTCAAACCAGGTGGGGGGAACCGGCTCTTTCTCGTCCATCCAACCGGCCCCCAAAGATGGCAATACCAATCCCTCGATCCAACCGGCCCCACAATTCACCGGACTACCCCCCCGATCCATCTGTGACAACCGTTATCCCATCCGTTCATCAATCCATCGGCGAGACGAAGCATACAGATATTCCGTCGGCTCTTTGGGCCACCAGCATTGAGTACAGTCCCACCGGCCACCGGCCATTAACGAGTAGCGAGACGAAGAGTGGCAATCGCGTACCACTAATCATAAGAATGTTCGTTTTGTGGTGCCGGTGCATAAAAAATATCTACCCTTGATCGGCAGTTGCAGAATATTCACACAATGAATGAAGGGGAAGCGTGGGGAGTTGGGAGACAGAAAAATAAAACCATTTTAGATAGGCCGGTGCCGATGTTGAAATCGTTGGATATTTTAAAGAGGCCGGTGCCGATATTGAATAATTGAATCTTTTAAAGAGGCCGATGCCACCTTATAAATAGTAGATATTTTTGGCAGGCCGGTGCCACCGCGCTCATAGTTGAATCTGGTAGCG
>NZ_JAMXEX010000079.1 GCF_025370775.1 Ancylothrix sp. D3o
ATGGCAGTGAGGTCGGTGAGGTCGGTGAGGCCGGTGAAGTTGGTGGAGACGGTGGTGGCGAAAACGCCGGTGGTGGTGGGGAGGCCGGGGATGTCCATTTTATCTATGCCGGCCTGGAACAGCCGTAAGTTTAAGCATTTCCAAGCATGACACCGGCCTTTTCACGTTCAAGAGCTTCTCTACGTTCACCGGCCCCTAACAGATCCCCCGGCCCCAAACATCCGTCTGTCTCACCCCATTCAAGGGCTCTTGGCGTTTCACCGGCACTCACAAATCCACCGCCATCAAAAAATCCACCGGCCCCATGACATCTTGAACTTCTCTAAGAACTTATAGGCTCAGGCTGAATATTCGCTTCTCACAACACCAGCGTCATCCAATCTCCCCGGCCTGCCAAATCAATACCCCATCCCCAACTACTATTTGGTTGGCATAGCGGGTTATCAGCCAAGGCATCTGCTCTCAGTCTCAGATGGCGTGTTGGAGCCGGTAGTATTTAGGAGTTCCTTGAAATAACGAATATGCCACTCGTTTTCACCGGCATAATAAGCTTTTGTGCTGTTTGGGCTAATTATAACTGAGTTACCGCTCGTAGTTTGGAAGGGGGCCGTTTAGATTTCAGATTTGACACAATGGGTAAGGGAATATTTGCTTCTTTGGCAATCCTCAAAACTTTTTGTCAAAGTAAAGTATCTGGCTGATAATTATTTGAAAGAATACAGCCTAATCTTGTAGAAAAGTCAACTTTAGGGAGCGTCTGTACTTGTGAAAACAGGGTAGCCAATCTTTCTATTCTGACTTGTCTATGAATCTGTAATAACCCTATCAATAACTGAAATGTCCTAAACTGAGGGGGATTTACTTGCTTTGCGAGGTGGTTATGATAAAATCCAGATAATATTTTCGTTGGACGTCAAGGTACAATTGAAACCATTATTTTTTTTACCACACTCTTATCTCAAGATACAACCCATAAGGCTGTTAGACTTCTTGTCACCCCGTCATGAAAAACAGAAAATTATAGAAAATATTCTAGACATAGCACTTTTTATATTGGACTTTGGGGTGAATCATGGGTCGATTCGATGTTTAGTAATTGGCAGGTTGTTGTTGAATTAATGTCTTTGTCTCCACATAAACTACCTAATTATCAACAAGGAATAAGAGCTATGAGGCTTATTCTATCAGCGTTATAAGCGACTTGTCACCCCGACAGGAAGAGTTTAGACCCTTGGCTTATCCAGTAGCATATCGCAGAGAATGCGGCGGCGTTGGGATTTCCCTAATCTCGGCGTCGCCTCTTTTTTATCCGCCTTCTCAAGCGGCGATCACTTTTTTGCAGCGGTAGGGAGCAAGATGCTCCCACTCCTTTGTAGAATTGGGCAATTCCTACAAGACTCCCTATCTAACAATTTTCCTTTTTATAGATAAAAACTGCCTATTCATCAACCGAACAGGTGGAGGCGATCGCCTCCCCCTGAGTTATAATCCAAAAAAACCATTGACACCCGTCCATAAAACCCGTCCATCTAATTTTTTCGGGGACTTCTCCGTCCCTCGGTTAGCTATATCTCCAGCCCTTTTTAAAAGTCTTATTTTTTGGGGCAGGAATAGAGGTAAGATGAGAGACAAATAGGGACAAAAAAACGTTTGTTGTCCCTAAAGGGGTGTTAAATTGCAGCGGTTCTATAAAAAACCCTGTTTTTAACCTCTACTGTACAAGCGTTTTAGGGGTAACTTTTATCCCGGATTGAAATGGGGTCTAATTTCCCACACAGGGATGATTTTTTTTAAGGCAATCTGTTCCGACATTCTTTACCAGGTTGTAAAACAATGAAGGCCAATTTATTCAAACCACTTCCCAAGTTTAAACCTGTGCATCTTCTCAATCGAGTCAAAAAAATTATTCCGCCTTCTTTCAAGCGACAGGGAAAACTTACTCAGCGATACACTTTAGATTTAATCACAGGTAAGCTGGGGAAGTTTGTAAACTCACCTCGACTCTCCCCAGGAAAATTAGAATTATTTGAATCTCAAATAAGCATCCGCCAAGTTATCCCTAATAACAGTTATTTAGAAAATAGGAAGCATAATTTAGCGACAGCGATCGCCTGCATCGAAAATATCCCCATCCAGCCAGGTCAAATCTTTTCATTTTGGCATTTAGTGGGAGAACCCAGCCAACAAAAGGGATACCTAGAAAGTCGAGCGATCGTCAACAATCAACTTAAATATGATTTGGGCGGCGGTTTATGTCAGCTACCCGGACTCCTGTATGTTTTAATCCTCAAAGCCGGTTTAAATGCCCTAGAACAACATCCTCATTCCAAAGATATTTACACCGAAGAAACCCGCTTCGCCCCATTGGGTTCCGATGCTACAGTAGTTTATGGATACAAAGACTTTCGATTTCAAAATACCTTATCCGTTCCCCTCTGTTTCCGCTTCACCCTACTGGATGAAGGGATTATCGCTGAACTCTGTTCCACTCAACCCCTGGAAGAATTCACCATAGATTTTAAAGTAGAACAATTACCGGGGGGAATTAAGCAAGTGGAAACCCTCCGCTATTCTCAACTTACCGACTCCCGGGAAAAAATCACGACAACGATTTATCCCACCTTGGACCCTGATGCTGCTGTGTTGTAAGTTTATGGCATCAAATCTGAGGGCGATCTTCGCTTTGTGGTATCATTAAACGTAAAAGATTTTACGGTCATTGCCGAGGGTCCTATAGGTAAATACTATGGTTGATAATAAATCACTTTTTAATCTTAAGAAAGAAATGAAATTAATCTGACGGGGTGACAAGAAAGCTACAAGGCAGAGTGAATAAAGGTTATAGCTCTCAGTTCCTTCTGAAAAAATGGCAATTTATTAGACTTATTTGCCATTAATTCTTGGGCTAAATCCGACCACTTTTCCATTGCCGCTATCCATAATAGTCCATATTGGCCAATCCAAAAGTTACTATGACGTTTGCAGACTCGTCCTACTTCTTGAAGACGATTAATATATTTTTGTTGCCCCACTTCTTTGATTTTTAACCCTTGTAAGGATGTGATAGTATAAGCGATTGCTATCAATAAAACAAGACGCGTTAAGCGTTCCACAGGAGCTTTAGAGCTTTCCAGATTATAACCCCCACTCTTACAATCTTTAAACATTGCTTCTATTCCACATCTGGCTTTATAAGCAGAGAGTGTTTCTTCCTTGGAGCTTAAATTTGTTAAGATATACCAAGGTTCATCTACGTTTCTGTTTTTATATTTTCGTTTTTGATAACAAGCGAGTGAGAAATTCCCAAAACCCTTACTTTTAGTAACTTTAACTCCCGTGATAAATCTTTTCAATCCGGTCGATAATTCTAGGGTCTTTAGTTGCTTATAGTCTTCTTTTTTAGCTTGTATGTATGTATCGGATTTTTGACGAAGAGCAAAGGCTACACCTTGGTTTTGCAACCATGCAGCCAATTCTACACTATGGAATTCTCGATCTCCAACTACCACATAATCGTAACCTTTCAGGATTCGTATAACTGGCCGTAGTAAGGCTTGTTGTTCTGACAAGTTACTACACCCTCGCTTGTCTAAAAAATTCCAGTAAATCGGCCAGGCTCTTTTTGCCCAAATTACACTGACCATAAACAAATTATAGCCTTTCCACTGTGTTCTCTCTAAGCTCACAAATAAACGTTTTTCTTTACAACAATGAGTTTTGATCAGATGCTGAATTATTGGCAACCAGAGGGTCGCTACACTTAAAAAGGGTAGTTTCAAGAATCTCTGTAAATAACGACGACGACTTTCGTATAATATCGGTTGTGGAAATAGGGCTGCCAATCAATAATCCTGACCTGTTTATGAAATTGTATTAGCCCCACTAATAACTGAAGTGTTAGTAGTTGACGGGTATTTAATCGCTTTGTGAGATGGTTATGATAAAATTCAGGTAACATTTTTGTTGGACGGTCTGGTTTACAATTGGGATCGTTCTTTTTTTTACCACATTCGGCTCGCGCTTCCCAACCCAACAGTGTTTTAGCCCTCTTGTCACCCCATCAGATTAGCACTGCAAACTCAGCACGAGTAAGAGTTGCCAGTGGCTTAAAAGTTTTGTCAGGATATCCTGTAACTAAGCGTTGCGT
>NZ_JAMXEX010000080.1:0-1396 GCF_025370775.1 Ancylothrix sp. D3o
TGGCAACCGGCCAATTCGATTTTACCACCGGCTTTTGTTGAAAGAGTGATTGCTTCTAACTACGAGGACGCAAATGGGCTTTCTCCTAAATTCGTTGAGGTTTTGCCTATCGGGGGTCGGAATTCTAAAACCTTCTACGTTTTTAGGTTCAATACTCCCTATCTCTGTGGGAAGGCCGGTTGTTTACACACTGTTTATAACGAACGTGGAGAACGAGTATTGAGTTTGCTGCTGAACAAAAATAAACCAACCGATTCTGAGATTATATCCGCTTCTGAAAACCTCAGAAATGATTACCCTTGTTTATTGGTTACACAGGCAATTAATTCCGGTGTACAGCAGACTGAGTTTTGTTTGAATGGTTCGGCTTTATTGAGAGTAAATTCTACTACCTCTGTACCAGAAGAGATGGAGCCTCCTCTTAATAAGAATACCAAAGAACCTAAAACGCCTAGAAACAATAAAACTAAAAATAGGAAAAAATGATGGAAACTCACTTTTTTACATCACGGGAATCACCTGTTGTTTTACAGAGTTTACAGAGACCTGTTGACCAGCCTTTACCACCGGCAGTAGATGGACTCGTGACGCGCTTAAAATCCCCCACCGGCTTACTAATTTTATCTATGATTGGGTTATTGGTGTTGAGCAACTGGTTGGGTGGTGGAAAAAAAGGAAAAACTGCGCGGGGCCGGTGGGCTACGGGTAAAGAAAAAGCCAAAGCTGCAACTAAAGCTAAAAAACAGATCCAGAACCCCACCCGCAATAGTTGTGCTCTTTATGTCGGTCAACCGGCACATATCAAAAAGCAATTGGAAGCTGCGTGGCAAAAGGATGGTTTGTTAAAGTCAGCACCTAAAAAAGATTTGTTTGGTTTTCTAAATTCAACACCGACACTTTATTTACCAGATGTTCAACGTGGAGTTTCTGTAATTGGTGCGCCGGGTACAGGTAAAACTTTTTCGGTAATTGACCCGTTAATTCGGTCAGCATTAGATCAGGGGTTCCCCATGCTTTTGTATGATTTTAAATATCCTGCTCAGACAAAAAGAGCCGTCGCTTACGCTATTAAACGAGGGTACACTGTTAAAGTGTTTTCACCAGGCCGGCCTGAATCAGAAGTTTGCAATCCTTTAGATTTAATTCGAGATGAGGAAGATGCTGTTAGTGCCGGTCAATTAGCACAGGTGATTGGACGTAATTTTGACCGTTCTGGTGGTAAAGCCAGCAGTGATAAATTCTTTGAAGAGGCCGGTGATAGTTTAGTTGAAGGTATTTTGTTAGTAACAAAAGCTGTAGGAACTCTCACCGGCAACCCTAGTTACTGTGATTTAATGACGGCGCAGGCTATCCTCAGTTTGTCTAATTTAGCGCAACGAATGGATGAAGCTTCTAA
>NZ_JAMXEX010000080.1:1496-4070 GCF_025370775.1 Ancylothrix sp. D3o
GCCCAATTTGAAGAACGTCGCTCTATTGTTGAGCAGTTATTTCCGTTGCCGGTTGAGGCCACTTCTTCTAAAGATATGGGTGCTAATTTGTTTTAATTTTTCTTGAATTTCTTTGAAATAGGAGATTGACTTATGGTGAGCACAGCAGTTGATGTTAAAACCCACCCGATTTTATCCCGTTATCCTGATTGGGCAACAAAAGTTCTTAGTAGTTTGGATAAACCCCCATTTTCTCCGAATTACTACCCCGAAACCATTGAGATGTTTGATCAACATGGATTATTGGCCGGTATTGCCTTCGGACAAGTTTATGAAACCACCCGTACCCCAGACCAACCAACTGATTTTATTGCCTGGTTCTGGGATGGCCAATTAGCGGTCTTTGTAGTTGCTGAGACTAAGCAAGTTTTAGTTAATCGCTTATCTCTAGTACAAAAAGTTGGGTTAAATTGATTTGGCAATTGGGGTAAATATGGTTCACCTAGCATCCTCTGTATCCCCCGGAGACGCTGCTTCCTTTCAGCAAACGTATTTTTCGATTATCGAAAGTTTTTTAACTGCCGGTAATTATCTTGAGGATTTAGCACTCAAACAGTCTCAAAAAGCTAGAGATACGGGAATTACAATTAGTCAAGGGGGAAAGGTACTTTATGGCCAAGAGGATGGCAGAAAAGTTGATTATTTATTTGGCCCCCTCTCTCAACAACTTTACCCTGATTTACCCCAGAAATTAAATCAACTACGAACCTCAGAAGTTGGTAGTGTTTCAACTTTATCAGACCTGCGAGTGGAGTTAAATAATCAGATTGTCTTAGAGACTGATTCAAGTGGGGCGGTAAAGGTTAATGAATTAAAAAATTTACCACTTGATAAATTGCCTGAGCTATTTCAGCGCCTTGCTAGAACGAGAGAAAAAAATCTGTCTACCGCAATTGAAGAGTCAATTATTAAGGCTTTGAAAAACGACGAGAATCAATCTATGAAAAGTAATGAACCGTTGTCAGATGTGGGTTTAGAGCTTCCCCCTGATTTTGATGAAGCCATCTTATTTAGTGATCCTGCCTTAAGTGCCCAAGCTACCGAACTATTTGGGCCACCACCAGAACCCAGTACACCGGCCACCGATATTGAAACCCAGAAAATTCCCCACCAGGCATTACCGGCAACTGATGCTGGCCAAAGAACCCCCAACCGGGATACACCGGCAGCCGATCTTGATGTTGAGAAAACCCCTAGCTGGGATACACCGGCAGCCGATGCTGGTCAAAGAACCCCCAGCCTCTTCCAGCGCGCAACCGATGTTGGCATTGAGAGAACCAACAGCCAGAATACACCGGCAACTGATGCGGGCGAAAGAATCCCTAACCGGGATACACCGGCAACCGATGGCCGGTCGTCTCTTGCACGAAAGTCTTTTAAAAAGGCCCGCCCCCAATTAGGACAAAACACGAATGGGGGGACACCGATCCAACAATCAGATATCGGGATACCCATATCAAGAGAAGAGACTATCTCACCACAGCCCACTCCAAGAGCCCCAATATCAACAGAAGAAACTGTAAAGAACTCAACCACTCCTCCGGTATCAATACCAAAAGAAGAGGCTGTACCCACTCCAAGAGCACCAATATCAAAAGAAGAGTTTGAGTTGCCGTCGCCCAATCCACCGGCCTTGGAAGATTCTCACCCTACCCCCCCACCGCAAAGCCTTGATGACAAAGTGGTGCCACCACCCCCAAAAGAACAGGCTGCACCCACTCTCAGTACACCGGCCCCAAATTCCCCCATTAATATACCGATATCAACTTCTGAACGACGCAATAACCGCACTTCAGTTGAGGCAGAAGAACCATTATCTGCTACTGGTTTAGGGCGTAGCTATTCTCTTTCTAGTGGGTTAGAAGATACCGAATTAAAAGCTTTATTGGTTGAACAGATTAAAGCAACTCGTGAACTTCAACAACAAGTTGCTCTCTCATCCAACCAATTTCAAGAGTTGGTTTCTGTGCGGCTTAATTCTCAAGACCAGACTAATTGGTGGGAGCAGCTAAAGGAATCTTTTAAGGGTTTGGGCCAACAAGTTTCTTCAAAGCTGTCTGGTATGGTTAAGGCTTTTCACTCTCAACAAACCGAACATCAGGCTGCCACTACAATGCACGAATTATTCCAGTCTCAAGTAGGTAAAGATGCGACGAGCTATTTATCTGAGAAGTATTCTATTCAGCGTCAAGGTAATTCCTATACTTTGGAAGATTCAGAAGGTAATTCCTTACTGAAATGGAAGTCTACCCCCTTTGGAGTTTCCTGTGAACCGGGTTCTAATAAATTAGATAGCCAACAACTTGATTCAATTAAGCAGTTACAAACTCATTTACAGAGCGGAAAAATATCAGATGAATGGTCGCCGGTGGGTACTACAGAAACCAGTCAATTTAAACGAACGATGTCTATTGCTACAAATTTGATAGGGGCTGCTAATAAATTGGGTTCTAATATTTCTTTAGATGGCCAAGTTTACAAAATTGAAGCAACGGCATCTGGTTGTAAGGTGAGTGCAAAAGATGGTCGCGGTGA
>NZ_JAMXEX010000081.1 GCF_025370775.1 Ancylothrix sp. D3o
GCTGTTGAACGAAGGCGTCAATCTTAGAGGGGCTGACTTCAGAAATGCTTGCATTAATAATGCCAATCTTAGAGGGGCTGATCTCCGAGATACTAATCTGAGTAAGTGCACATTATATGACTCCAACTTTACTGGTGCCGATCTCAGGGGCGCTAACTTGGAAGAGGCGAGGGTTGGCTGAGGCTATCTTGAATGCTGCTAACCTTAGCGGTGTTAACTTACGAAATGCTTGCTTTGATGGGACTGACGCAACTGCTGCTAACTTCACTCGTGCCGATTTAGAAGGTGCTACTTTGTATGAGTCCAATTTAGAAGGTGCCCTCTTCGTTAATGCTAACTTGAGTAATACTGATTTGTTGCAAACTCCTTTTTATGGGACAGATCTCAGTCATGCTAATCTGACGTTAGCTCTACACGCTAGCCTTAAAGGAGCTATTCTCGACAATACGACTATGCCAGATGGTAGCATAAAAAGTAACTATTCCAGAGATTAGTGACTAATCAACCATTCTACAATAAGACGGTAAAAATGTTGATGTCCCTATAACCTCTGCTTATGAGATTTGCAGGTAATTAAAGATCACTGTCAGGATCGGTATTGGGATCGACATCAGCATAGGTAGTGGACGGAGGATTAAGTTCAGGAGGGCGTTCATCTGGCTCTGAACCCGGATCGGGGACAAAGCCATCAGGAATTGTACTCTCGCTCAATATTCTCCTATTTTTCTCAATCTCATCTTGAATATCTTTGGCAATATTGGAGAAAAAGTCGTAACCCGTGAATTTCTCAATGTAATCCACGCTGTGGACAATAGTGCTTGTTTCCCAATTGTTGCCTTTATTCCAGTCTAATTCTTCTCGCGTAGCTGGACGATTTACTGTTAAGAAACCGACGGTATATGTATTTATATTAGCATCAGCCCCTGGGGACTCTATAACCATTAGAACACTCCATAAATATTCAGGAATTTTGATGGGCCTTGTAGAAGGAATGTTTGGATCTGTGGAAGGAATTTCTGCTTCTTGACCGTCGCTTAGTTTTTTAACTCCATCAGTCCCAGAGATAACATAGACTTCGTAATTTTTATTTACATTTTTAGCAAAGCTGTTTGCGTAAGTTTCAATTTTTTTCCAAAGACCCCTATTATGCCTTTCTTCTTGAGGAACTATGTTTGATAAAAGGCTAATTGCTAGATTATTTTTTGATTGGTTATTCTTATTGTCTGGTCTATTTCTATGTGCTACAGGAACTAAATGACCTTGAGCATAAATCAGATTTTCTAATACTGGAGCTGGATCGTAGTCACCAGATTGTACTTGATGAAAATCAGTAGGAAGATTCGTATCTGGGCGGAAGTTTCGTTTATCTGCTAGGAAAGGATCTCCATTTTGATATATCCACGTTTTATTAACCAGCCAGCTTGCCCAGTTAGCAGTATTTTTCTCGCCATTATAGGACAAGGCGTATTGAGGTCTTTCTAATAGCAACTCATCTTTGTAAAGATTTGTCGAAAATTCAGCAATACTATATCTAGCTTCTTTTCTAGTTGCTGCTTTTGGATTACCCTCAAGAGGAGTTGGAATGCCAAATCGCAGATGCTCACTCTGGAAAAACACATCATCCAGATAAACTAGCAGTTCATTTGACCCGTTGGTTACTTCAAAACTAATTGTAACTTCTTTATTCTGCAACTGCGATTCTATCGGCACCTCTAAAGTAAAAGTTTCAAAGCCAAATGTGGCGGCGTTACCCGAACCATAACCAAGTTTGCGATCAGCATCTTTTGATATATCATTATTGCCGTAAGTATCGGTAGCGAAATCGACATCTTCTAACAAAATAGTTTGTGTTAATGAATTCAACTCGCTATTAACGGGTTGGATTGTCACTTTAAGTTGACCCCCATCTTTTTTAACGCCTTCAGGAACAAAAAGGTTGAATCTTAGTGAACCCCAATCAGGCATCAACATGGGGTTATGTGTAAATTTATCGTTGTTCTTTAACTCCACAGCATAGTTAGGCTGATAATTTGGATGGTTAGGATCGATCCCTAAGCGCGTCATATAGTTGCTCAGCTTGGGAATATCTCTCCAGTCTTTTAAGTTCTCCGCAGTAAGTGAATTGTTTGTGGATGCACTCGATGATTCTCCCGAACGATTATCAAAAGACCAACCGGGAATAGGTTGATTATCAATCTTATTTTTAATCGCATCAAAATTGCCATTAAACACAGTAGGAACTGCAAAATCTCCCCGCATCCTCTCCTCATAAGTATTGTCAAAATAAACCGGCACTCGTTCTCCCTCTTTTGGCGGCAAAAATTCACGCTTCTTATACCCACCACCTAACACAGAATAATACCAACCCGTAGCAACTCCCTCTTGCTGTAGTAGCGGTGCTAAAGTATTTGGAAAAGGCGGAGTAATTGGAGGTAAACCAATCGGATCAGCCCCCGGACCTGGAAGATATGGCAAATACCAAGCCAGCGCATCTGGAAACTGTTTATCAAACAATTCGCCATAACTAAAATCCCCCTGGCGTCGATGAATTGGATATCCTAAAGGATTGTCTTTACTCCAACTCAAATTGACAGTACCGCCATACCAAGCTTTTGTCCTTCCATGAGGATTATTCCCATCAACAACATCTTTTGTAAACCCAGCGCGACTGAAGTCAAATAAATTCCCCGCCTCGTCGTACCCTCCTAAATAAATTGACAAATCGGTATTGGGGATATCGCGTCCTCTGGGGTTAAATGTCGTTGCTGTTTGATAATAATTATCGGCAAAAGTAACATTCTCCCATACCTGTATTTGGGGGTCATAATAGTTGTTTATCCCGCCAAAATTCTGCTGAAAATCATTGGGATCTACTGTAGTCATCTGCAAGTCTGGGAACATATCGGGATATTTATCTTTCGGGAAAAAAGTACCCAGACGTTGGATAATTTCGCTATTGACTACTGCGCCACGTCCGAAGCCAATAAAATGCAACGGTGAATTAAATAAAGCATTCACCAGTTCCTCGGTTGTTCCGTAGCTAGAATTTAACGAAACTAACGAAGCAAATAAACTATCTGCGGCGGCTTCAGCAAAGCCTGAGTTAAATTTATCGGCTGTAGAATCTTGACTCCAATCTGCAATTAATACTAGGGGTTTACCAAGAGCTTTATCGCCAGATAGAACTTGCCATGAACTTGAGGAGGGCAAGTATTGCATGACTGTTCCTTTGGTGCCTTGACCGTCGATATTATCAACAATGCTATCAGCAATTTCTCTCGCCGAAGCTAGTCCATTTTTATCAAAAGCTACACCGTCAGGAGTTAAGAATGTCACGGTGGTATAACTGCTGGCTGGCTCGCTATTTGGTGTTTGTAAAGGTAGACGAAATTCTCCATCAAATTGCCGAATTGTGCCATGATTAAGACTTTTCGCTTCTATTCCCCAATGATAATCTTGTCCCGTTGTGAGGTTGAGCAATTCCATGTAGGGGAATTGATTATTAGGAACTAATTGTTCAATAATTTTTCCGCCTATTTCCCACTGGCCTAAACCACTTCTGATATCGACGACTTTCCAATTTGCTGTCATCACACGATGAGGATTGTAATCATCAACGCCATTACGATTGACTTTTAATTTACTTTCATCTAATCCATCAGGTAGGGGTCTTTCGACGAAACCACTTTCTCCTGGGAGTAATCCTTCACCTTTGCCAAATGGACTAATAGTTAAAGTGACTTCAACAATGTCTGTGATTTCGTTGAGGAAACGCCAAGCTAAATAAGCACCACCTAATAAAGTTCCCAAGCCTAAAAGTAATTTCAACCAATTATTTTTCTTTTTTTCACCAGATGCGTCTACTTCCCCAGATTCGTCTGGTTGCTGTTCAAATTTTAGTCCATCAAGCTCTAACCAATCACTCGGTGCTGCGGCTAAAGCCCAAGGTGTACCGCCAGTAGCAACCGGCCCTCTTTGAGTATTTGATGGCACGCCATAAATAAACTGATTTGCAGGGCGATTTTCCTGAAGAATCTCATAATCAGCAGCAATACTAATAGC
>NZ_JAMXEX010000082.1 GCF_025370775.1 Ancylothrix sp. D3o
CACGGCTGCATAACAGGAAGCAAAACCAACTGCTTCAGGAATTGGAATCTCTGGATATTGGCATCACCAATAATTCAGTAGTTCATTCTTCTACGAAACTAGAACATCTCTTGTTCTAACATTGATACCTCCCTAATTGCAGGGAGGTTTTTTTTCCTCTATGATATCATTAACAATCGGGCCTCCCACATATCTAAATTTTAGATATAATTATTGTAAATTATCCTATTTTAAAAGACAAATGAATTCATTTAGTGAAGGCTTTATCGAGGAGCAACCAATTAATCAAGGGCTTCTCCAGACTATTCGACTGCTGGGAGAATATAAAGGAAAACAAGAATTATTTAAAGAACAATCACCTCAAGTAATAAAAACGCTACGACAGGCAGCTATTATTCAAAGTACCGAATCTTCTAATCGGATTGAAGGCATTACTGTCCCCTTAGAACGAATAAAAAAGCTGGTATCCGACAAGACTACCCCACGCGACCGAAGTGAGCAAGAAATCGCTGGTTATCGTGAAGTTTTAAGTACCATCCATTCCAGTTATGCTCATATCCCTTTCACTCCTAATATTATCCTACAGCTTCATCGGGATCTCTATCAGTTTTCTGTTAATACTGGTGGCCGGTGGAAAACTATTGATAATGAAATTACTGCTACTTATCCAGATGGTACAAAAGTTGTCAGGTCCCGCCCTACTCCTGCTTATGCCACAGCAGCAGCTATGGAACACTTACACACCCAATTTAATCGTCTTTGGGAGTCAGGGACAATAGAACCATTATTGCTAATTCCTACTTATATTTTAGACTTTCTGTGCATCCACCCCTTTTTAGATGGCAATGGACGCATGGCTCGGTTATTGACTCTTCTACTACTGTATAAAGCTGGTTATGAGGTAGGCCGGTTCATTAGTTTAGAACGTCTTGTAGAACGAACCAAGGAAAGTTACTACGATACCCTTTATTCATCTTCTCAAGCCTGGCATGAAGCTGAACATAATTTATTGCCTTGGTGGGAGTATTTTCTAGGCGTGATGTTATTATCAGCTTATCGGGAGTTTGAGCAGAGAGTCGGCTATGTCACCTCTGCAAAAGGAAGTAAAACGGCAATGGTTTTGGATGCTATTAACAACTTACCTAGAGAATTTTCTATTAAAGAATTACAGGAACGATGCTCAACTGTTAGTATTGATTTAATTCGGCGCGTTCTCCGCCAAGAAAGAGAAGCGGGTAATCTGGAACGTTTGGGACAAGGAGTGACTGCTCGTTGGCGCAAGCATTGATATTCGGTATTCTCCGAAAGTTGATATTTGTTGACAGTATTGATGCCTTATGGAACTCCGAAGGCTGACGCCTTTAATTAATGACCTGTTTGGAGATAAATTTATGTACAGAATAGAAGCACCTTTTCAGTCTCCTCCTTTCAATCGGTATCCCCTAACTACAGAAGAACTTGAGCTACTACTGGATGTTGAGCAAGATGGAGAAGTTCATTGGGATAACCTTGTCCAACATCAATCTATCCTAGACAACATCCGCCCCTCAATTGCATCAATAATAAAATCAGAGGGCTGGGTCACATTGCATGATTAAGCCTCTCTAAAAGCAACCTATTTAGGGTTGTTTTTTTATTTTTCTACACCACATTTAGCTCAACTTTTAGGGGTTATATCCGAGGCTAACGCCTTAAAAATATGAAGTTATTTGGTGGTTTTTATGCAGCCTATCATTAAGTTAAACCGGCTACATCGGGTTATCCAATCTTGGGGATTGAACATTAAACCACGCCAAGACCGCTGGGGACAGATAAAACTACCTATCGCCTTTGTAGGCAATGGCTATGGTGGTGTTTTATCTGCTCATGGTGGTATGCCATACGAGCGGTGGTGGGGCAATATTTCTGAACATCAAAAACGTCGCTGCCGTCAATATTTCCAAGCTTTCATCGAAGTTGATGCTCTCTAGCAGATTATAAGCCGGTGCAACTTGCATTGGCTATTTTTTTACCTAGTTAATTATTAACTAATCGCTGTTACTCGTCCTGAAATAAATATTAAATTTTCTAGTCAGCCTAGCAAAATTAATTATTTTTACTAACCTATTTCTTTCCAGTATTTGCTACGCAAGGCGAAGGTGTAATTTATCATCATTTTTCTATGAAAGCTGGAATCAATATATGGTCTGGTCAAAAAGGATTAGGTGGTGCTCTGACCAATCCTACTACTTTATCGTTCCGCAAAGGGAACATAAAACACCAGTATCAAGTAGTTTTTTGGGCTGTTGAGTATGCCGATGCCGAGGCGGCATATAAATACCATAAAACAGGGGTGTTAGAACGAGATATGGTTATTATGACCAAAATCATAAAAGCCAAATTAGAACAGCACCCTCAACTAGCAGAAGCCATTTCTAAAAATGGTGGAGCGTTGTGGTTAGAGCAATGTCGGCATATTGTTGGGGTAAAAGGAAGCCGGTGGGAGGGAATTGGCCGCCGGTCCAACTTTATAACCTGCTTAACCAATGCCTATGAAGCATTACTTAAATTGGAGAAATAAAAATGTACCTTTACTTATAAGCTGGGTACATTTAAGCTCTCTGAGCCTTGATGATGTATTCGTCCCTACGCGGTGAATAGATGAACCAAACTTTATCCAGGTCCAGACAGATGCAGGGTTCGTCTCAAACTGTTTCCGCCCCGTGCGGCGAATACATTCACCAAAGTTTTTTAAATTATTTGGGAGGACCTAGGCGAATCAGGAGATTCAGCGTAAAGATGAACGTTGCAATGGCAAAGTAGAAGTTGTGGGATCCAAGCCCGACGTTTAATCCTACACAAAGTGCTATAATGACCCCAATTACAGTGCTGTTATTCATGGTATCTATCCAAATTCAACATTTTCATCTCCTTGCGGGGAATAAATGAACCAAAACGATCCCCACACCAAATTTTAGGTACGTTTTTAATTATATTCCCCTAATTTATCCTCTAAAAATACAAGAACAAAGTAAAGATTGATCTTCATTCTAAATTTCTCTTTAGTCGATACACCCTGCTTGAAAAATAGGAAATATTACTGATGTAGGAATTAGCCATACTCTCATCCACTTCCCTCTCAATACCCTCCTGAAAGAATGGGAAGAAAACTAAGTTTAGTGCATCTAGGCATAAAATCTTCCTCAAGGCTAATTGCATCCCAGAAAATAGGTAGATTTTCACAACAATAGCAGCAAACTATTCAGTGAAATTACAGTACCTAGTCCTTGTTTGGGATGAACAAAGAAACTCTACTTACTCTAGTCGTGGTAACTGGATCATTGATACTGACTCTCTCGGAGTTTCTTGAAGGCTTTTAGCAACACCCCAACCCAAACCAACACCTAACCCCAAGGTAGCCAATAATACTCCCATAGCCGGTATTAGAGACGAAAAAAACTGCCGAGATTTCTGTCTTTCAGCATCCTTCACCAATTCCTCAACTGCTCTAGCAATTGCTGAGCGCATTCCCATCACACCGGCCTCTTGATATGCCATAATCTCCTCTTTAACTTCATCTAACCATTCTTTTTGCTCTTCTTTGACTTCTCGTACAGCTTCCAACCAGTTGAAAAACACTTTATCAAAAATTAACGGCATTAACCGGATTAACAAATCTAACCGCATTTGAGCTAAAGCTTGCCCAAAAGCAGGATCATCCTCATCCATCCCCACACTTTTTGCGGTTTCCAATATCTGCTGTTTGAATTCTTCAACACTAGCGGGTATCGTCTCTGGAGAAAACCACTTTAATAAATCTTCCCTCGTCACTCCCTCTACATTAAACGAGTTTGGCCTGGTACCACCAGGTAATTCCTCAGCAAAATCAGATTCTTGATTTTCTACTCTGCCATTATTAA
>NZ_JAMXEX010000083.1 GCF_025370775.1 Ancylothrix sp. D3o
AAGTGGAAGGATTTAAAAAAACGAATCCCAGGCGGGCAAGTCGATATTTTAGGGAAAGGTTCTAAACTTCGCCACATCCTTATCTCTGAACAATTGTGGTTTGATTTACAATCCACACGCAAAAAGGCTACTTCAACAATGCCGGTGTTCCCGACTAAATCAGGCCGGCATTATGCAGCAAGCAATGTTGTAAGAATTGTTAGAGCAGCGGCAATTCGGGCCGGTCTGGAACAAAAAGTATCCCCTCATTGGCTGCGTCATGCTCATGCTTCCCATTCATTAGATAGGGGTGCTCCTCTACATCTGGTACAAGCAACTTTGGGACATTCTAGCATTTCCACAACAGAGCGCTATCTACACGCCAGACCAGATGATAGTTCATCCCGCTATTTGCCAAAAACTTAGGACTTTGATGAGGGTAAAAAAATTAACTTTGTTCGACCATTCATACGAAATAAACCCCGTATTTGCTTTAATAGATAAAGCGTAATTTATGCAAAGAAAAAAAATGGCGTTATTACCTGATGAAACGTGCTTCGACAGTCCTCATATTGCTCCAGAGAATTGTTGGAACGACTCAATGCAGCGACAGCAACAGAATATGAACTGCTCGAAGTCAATACGATTACAGTGAATAGTCAGCAAATCTCTCTAACGACTCAACAACAATCGATCGCAATTCAGCAAGTTGTTAGTGCGATGAATGCTTTGAGTCAAGCTGCAAACCGTGGATCGTCCCAATTAATGCCAATGGAGTAAGCATTGAAAGTTGTGCAGAAAATTCCGTGTAATATCCTAAATAAAGATGTTATGCGGAAAATTTCTATATAACATCAAGGGATACACGGAAAAATTCCATATAATCCTCCTGTAAAGGGTGGTTATACGGAAAAATTCTGTATAATACCTAAATAAGCGGGTAAAAAAGAAGTTTTCCGTAGATTCAGGCAAGAATCCGTTATAATGCTTGATGTATTAGGATTGAGAAAAAGATTATACGGAAAGTTTCCGTATAATAAATAGTTAGCCCTCAAGTTATTTGTGAGGACAATCCTGAAGATTCCGGTGCATAGCGGTTGTAAATAGCTCACTATTTGACTACCTTAGTTCTGAGAAAGTAACCTTAAATCTGTTAGGCATAGCACATTAAACCTCACCTATAACTATCTATTTTTATGAGTGAACTAAAAATTAATTCAGAGTTTTGCTTCGATTCCAGCAAAAAATTAACTATTGAGATTGCTCACAATGCGCTGAAAAATTATGCTGATAGGTTTTCATTAGCACTAAAACTAGACGAATCAATACCAGTAATACTTGATACCAATGTACTTCTTGCATATTATGGGTTGTCTCAAATCGAGAAGGACAAACTAATTGAGTTCTTAAAGCAAAATAAAGATCGGCTATTCCTAACGTCCCAAATCGAAAAAGAATTTCTAAGAAATAGAATAAGGACTATTAATAAAGATTTCTTTAATCCCCTCAAAAGCATTCAATCGGATTTTCAATCAACCTACAAAGATATTAAGAATAAGCTCAAAAGTTTTCTTGAAAGCAAGAAAAACACCTTGTCCAAGGATTATCCTGAGATTTGGGATTTACTCTCGGAGAAACAACAGAAGTTAAATGAACTTCTTGAAGACGAACAAACTTTAAGTGAGAGGCTTGCACAAGAAATTGAAAGGAAGACAACAGATTATGAGAATATCTATGTTGTAGATAATTTATTGGAGGCTTGTGCTAAGTTAACAATCATTCCATCTCTGGATGATAAAGAAGTAGATTTTGTCAAAAAACAATATGATGCTTTGTGGCAGAAGTATGAGGTAGAAAAAGATGAAACAAAGCGCCGAGAAATAATATTTCCTGGTTGTGGAGATAAACGGAACAAAGAAGATCCATACGGAGACTTCATCATTTTTCATGAGATATTAAAGTTTATGGTTTGTGGAAAAGATGGAGCAGGCAAGACAGATGTGATATTTTTAACACGCGAAAAAACTAAAGGCGATTGGATTCATTCAGATTTATCTCCTATTATTCACTACATCGAAAAAGCCTTTCTTGTAACTGATAAGACCTTATTTATCATTCATGCAGAAAAACCACTTGAAATCTCCTTTGAGAATATTCACAAAGCTAATCAGACTCAAGAAAATGACCCAGTTATCCGAGAAAGTACAATTTTAAGTTTGAATTTTGATAAGCAATGGGGATTTATTTATTCTAAAGCTGGCAATCTATACTTTAATCAGTATTTAATGGAAGACCAGGGAGCTTTCCGTTCTCTTTCTCAGCATGATATAGTCCAATATCAAATTGGACAAAATCAAAGCGGTGACGATATAGCAACTAATGTCAAGAAAATTATTTACAGTTTTGAAGATAAAACGCAACCAATCTTAGAAAGCACCGTATCTCGCATTTATAAGGATAAAGGCTACGGATTTATTTCTGCTCAACCAGAAAATCTGTATTTTCACTCTACTTTCCTAGAAGATCCTAAAGCTTTCCATGCATTAGAAATTGGTAGCAGGGTAGAATATATAGTTGGAAAGAACGAATTTGGCGAAGACATAGCTAGGCTTGTTAGAGAAGTTTTGCAACCTCAAAATAAGGTTGATACGTCTGAGTAAGGCAAGTGAAGAGAAAGCATATTTGACGGGCTAACACTTCACGGCAGCGGACGGACAAAAGCCGCTTGTGAGGTTGCTGAGGTTATCTGCCACCGCTGCGTTTTGCCGTTATGCTTTGGAACAAGTAGTGATGTACATCAAGAGGTTAGATTTACTCTGCATACATCTGCACATAACGTTGTGGACAGCTATTTTATATATTGGATTTTATATGTGCTTTGGCTCACGTTAATGATCGCCAATTGGACACTACCGAGAACTCAATTTCAGCTTTCTAAGTAGGCTTGGTGTCAGGGTCTAAAGCTGAGAGCGACGTTTCAGGATAATTTGAAACACCACTCTCATTTTTGTCTCCAGCTTCTACTCGCGTTGAAAATTACTGCAAGTTAGCGTAGCTGACGCTAGGCTTAGAAACCCCTCGCAGAGCTTGAGGCTTGGACTGTTTTAAGGTCATAGCGGTCAAGGTTCATCACCTTGTCCCACGCCGCCACAAAGTCATTGACAAACTTCTGCTGCGAGTCCACACATCCATAGACTTCTGCCAGGGCGCGGAGTTGAGAATTTGAGCCGAAGATGAGGTCAACACGGGTAGCAATCCACTTGAGGTCGCCGGTTTTGCGATCACTACCCTCGAACTCATACTCATCTTCAGAGGTCGCCTTCCACGTCGTGCCCAAGTCGACCTGGGTACGAAGAAGTCATTGGTCAACGTCTCTGGTCGCTCGGTGAAGACACCGTGTTTGAACCCTCCGAAGTTTGCACCCAGGACGCGCAAGCCACCCACGAGATATGTGTAGGATTAAGGAGAGTAAAAAAGTTAGCCGCAGATCCAGCAATTACTGTTTATTACGACCGGCAGCCGTGAAGAAGAAAAACGCAAAGCGGTCGAATTCTTAGATGAGTCCGGTTTAATTTCAGGATTTAAAGTTTATAGCGAGAAAGGAAAAAGTTAACTTTGTTCGACCATCCATACCAAAAAACCCAGTATTTGTTCTACAGAAAAAAGCGGATAATCGGTCAAATCAATGGTTACAGTTTGGCCTTCTAGCTTTAAGAAACGCCACTGAGTACCGCTGCTAATACAGCCATAGATAGCAGAAATCTGAT
This sequence comes from Ancylothrix sp. D3o, assembly GCF_025370775.1. Taxonomy (NCBI): domain Bacteria; kingdom Bacillati; phylum Cyanobacteriota; class Cyanophyceae; order Oscillatoriales; family Microcoleaceae; genus Ancylothrix; species Ancylothrix sp. D3o. Next base: position 3,747 of record NZ_JAMXEX010000083.1, read on the forward strand.
T
>NZ_JAMXEX010000084.1:0-1438 GCF_025370775.1 Ancylothrix sp. D3o
GTTGGCAACGTTTGGCACAGTTGGGTGCATACGATGCTGTGGGGGAAGGAGATCCTTCAAATGGCATTATTCCTGGGTCAAATGTTGGTATGAATAGGGGCGTTAATACTGCGGCTATTCCTGTACAAAATGCAGTTCCGTCGTCCTACGGTACACCCGCTATTCCTGTACAAAATACAGTTCCGTCATCCTACGGTACACCGACTGAACCAGTAACTTTGGCCGGTGTTCCCGTTGCTCACTCTATTTCTCCACCGCCGGTTAATTCGACAGCATTATCAAGTGAACTAACACCTCCAGAATTGGTGATTTCCCGCCAGCCTTTATCAGAAGAAGAACAAGCAATTTTATCAGAAACTCCCCAGACCCAATTAGAAGGAGATGCCCCCGCCAGTGAAGTTGAATCAACTTCAACGGATGTACAGACGTTCTGGCAGAACGTCTCTACAGGCTTTCTTGAATCTACTGCTGCTTATGATCAAACAGCTTCAATTAACCCTAACACAGTAGGGACTGCTGACAATAATTTTATGAGGGTAGGGCAACTTGTCCCAGGGCAATTAGTGACGCCGGTTGCTGCAATTGATTCTGGTAATAGGCAAAGCCAAACCGGGAATATTGCTCAAAGATTTGTGGTTGCTCTTTCTAACCCGTTGCTGGCATCAGATGGTGCGGTACTATTTCCAGCTTCATCTCAAGTTGTGTTTGAGATAAAAAACGTTCAGAAAAATGGATTAGTGGAGGCAGTTGGGGTTGCCTTAATAGATGGGCAAGTTGAGTACCGTTTACCGACTGGTGCAATCTCTATTCGTGGGCAAAATGGAGAACCCTTAATAGCAGAACGCCGACGGGATGATTCTGGTTTGTTTGGCCGGGATTTACAAACATTTGGTTTAGGGGCTGCTGCAAAAGTTGGGGAAGTATTGAACCGGCCCCAACGTGAAAGTAGTTATTCTGGATTTGGTGGTGGTGGCTCCACAGTAGAACGTGGTTCTCCCAATATTTTAGGTGCAGTATTAGAAGGCGGATTTTCACCAGTTTTAGAATCTAATACCCGGCGGAATGAGCGCGCCATTCAAGAAATTGAAAGCCGGCCTCCCCTTTGGTATATCGAACAAGGAAAGGGTGTCCAGGTTTTTATAAACTCCAGTTTCCAACTTCAACAATCTTGATAAATTATGTTCAAACTTCCTTTGACGGGTTTAATTTTGAGCCTGGCATTAACGATTTCTTTTGGAGAATCGGCTTTTGCCAATAGTGTGTTGCGTTTGACGAGGGAACAAGCATCAGGGGTTGGTGTTCTGCCAACTAATATTAAAGTTGCTCCTGGTGCCGGTGTAAATATTATGGTTCCTTCTGACGAAATTATCCAGAAAGCTTGGCTAGACAATCCCGCTTTTGTCACCCTAGATGCTGATGGTTGTCTGGAAGGATTAGC
>NZ_JAMXEX010000084.1:1538-3716 GCF_025370775.1 Ancylothrix sp. D3o
GAAATTATCCAGAAAGCTTGGCTAGACAATCCCGCTTTTGTCACCCTAGATGCTGATGGTTGTCTGGAAGGATTAGCCAAAAAATGTGAGACCAATAGACCGGCTACCCTCGTCCACTTAAAGCTGATTGAACGCTTAGACTTTGAAGGATTACCTGCTGCTAATCACTCCCTATTAACTTTAGTGTCAAATGGTTCTGGTGGTTCTCAGGTTTACCTGTTTAAAATTCATCCCTCCGATAAAGTAGGTTACTACACTGTTCAAATTGTTGGACAGAATTTTACACAAGCAAGGCAAACATTAATACCTCAACAAGCTTACCAGAATTTCACACAGACAAGGCAAACATTAGCACCCACAGTTTCTAACCCTACCATACAACCAACAGAAATCCCTAGAATTTCTACAATTTCTATACCAGGGATTGAGCAAGGAATTAAAGTGGCGCTTGGGCGTTCTCTTTTAATTTCGGGTTCTCAACTGTGGAATCGAATCAATGATTTTCTTTCTCGTATAAAGGCCGGTCAATCCCCAGAGATGGCAATGCGAGCAGCGGGGATTTCTCAAGATTTGGTGATGAAATTACAGCAATTGGGTTCTCAAGATATCAGAGCCAATCAAATTTAGTGGGGGATTTATGTTTAGGATAAATTTAGTTTGGCGAACGTTGTATTGGTTTCTTTTTGGATTAGCCCTGACTTTGTTTTTATCAGGTTTGTTACTGATGCGGAGTGAAAGAGGGTTTTCTCAAACTCCGATATCTCCATCTACACCGGCACCACCGGGTAGCCAAATTGGTAATCCAGAAGCGCCGGTGTCTACCCTTTCATGGAATGGGGTAGCGCTTCCTGATTGGGGTCAAATTACTTTTAGTTCCATGCCTCCAATAACAGAAGGGGGAAGTTTTACTGCCACACCGGATATGGTAAGTCGGTTGGGATATGACCCTTCCAGAAGTTGGCAGAGGGGCCAAAATCCAGCAACTTTTACCATGATTGGAGATTTTCAAGATTCGTTTCGGCTACAAGAATTTGATTTATCTAAAATTGGTGAATTTGTTGGGCAAACTTTTGATAATCTACGCCTTTCAGATTTTGGGGTAATGAAATTTCAAAACCTCCAAAGTTTAGTTGAGGCGGTTCCGGGGTTGGGTGATTTCCCAGTAAATCAAGTTAAACCCATACTTGATTTGCTAACTGCACAAGTTCCGATGGGTGTAGACTCTTCCCAAACCCTCTCCCAATTGCTGACAAATTCTCCACAATTAGGGGAACTACCATTAGCTTCTTTACCCCTGGAACAATATCCAATTAGCGATATCCCTAACTTACAACTAGCACAGTTAGGTAACTTTCAGAATTGGCAAGCTGTGCCGATTGAACAAGTACCAGGATTGCCAGACGTTCCTTTTTCAGAATTTCCTAATCCTATAATGCCGGTGGGTACTTCAACCGGCCAGGTTGATATTGTCTTTGGCAACAAAGAACACCGCACCACCCGCACGATGTCAGGTTCAGATGTGGAAGGGTTTAGTGTCCCCTGTTATCAAGATTGTGCTCATGTTGAATTTTCTGGTAATGAATCAGTGCGTGGTCATCAATGGGTATCGGGTAAATACCAAGAAGTTAAAGGTGGTCAGGGGATTTTAGCATCTGTTAATAATGGGATGGAACCAACTGGCCGGCATCCCTTTGGAGAAGTAATGAAGGTGGCAATTTGGGATGTCTCTGAAACACAAGGCCGATTTAATACTGCCCTATTTTTCCGCATTTGTATTCGTAACGCTTTTGTTGATTTGGGTTGCACTCCCTACTTTATTGGGCCGGTTCCTTGGTTCAGCTATGAAGAAAAAAGCAGCATGGTGTTTTTAGGGCCGGCTGACTGGAAAGATTCTCAAACTTCGGGGGGAAGTGTTAGTACGAATGCAGCAGATCCTTCTACTGAACGACGCAATAACTCGGAATCAAGAAGTTTCAATGGCCAAAGTTTCACTCAACAACAATCGCTTAATTGTGTAAGTTATGGAGGCGTAAATATGTCTGCTTTATCAACTGCTATTTCAGATATTGAAGGCGATTATGATTCAGTCGGGGCGTGGTCTTGTGTAGCCGGTAATTGTGGTCGTCCTTTAGGAACTCATCAAATGATGTCCTACCGCGAAGATGTTCGTAAAACTAT
>NZ_JAMXEX010000085.1 GCF_025370775.1 Ancylothrix sp. D3o
TTTATTACATCGCCTCTTAAATGAAGGAGAGTTAATTATTAACTGGGATAGAAAAATTAACAATAAAGGAAATAATTTTATCCCAGTTTAAATGTGTAATAGCTTACCGCTTTTGAGTACGATGAACATCCCCATTTTTGTCGGGCATTCTTTGTCTTTGCAGTAAAAGCTAACGTCGGGTTTTATGTCCAAATTAATGAATTTGACTTTTGGATCGCTTTGTCTGATTAATCGTTGGTGGATAAAATCTATATCTTCCTCGCTTTTTATCTGTATTTCAATAATCTTAAAGGAAGAATTCACTTTTTTTTCGCTCAAAAAATGAGTGACCGCTATTTCAACAAATAACTTTTGAATTCCGGAATCATTACTGAGTAAAACATCTGGGATGAACTCTCCCTCTCTAGTTTCAAGGGATACCCTGGTATATCTTTTTGTTAAGTCAAAAGGTTTTTCTATTATTTCTAGCGTGCAGGTGGTTCCAAAAAAAGTTTCGTAAGTATTACAAATCTGGGGAATTTCTAATTCTAGCTCAAACGGACTTCGAGTATCCAGACATTTTTGATACTCCTGAACAAACAAGTTTTTAACCAGTTTGTGTAAATAAGTTTCTTCGGAACAACTAGCAATATATTTGTGAGCAAAATGCTTACTTCTGATTTTTCCAAGTTTAGGGATTAGGATATTCTCACAAGAAATACAAGTGAAAGCTTGATTTCTCAAGCCAGGAGTACGTTCTAAGTCTCCTATATAAACCGTCTGATTTTCAGAATTTAAAGCATATTTATACTGAATAGCCTTTTTCGATTCCATTTCACACCTATTGATCTCGAACTTCTAAAAACTTAACCGTTGCACTGCTTTACGCTTCGTTTCCTCCTAAATTGTAAACAAGACCGCTCAAGATAGAAAGAATGATTACCCGGTTTTTATAAGTACAGACGTTCCTTAAAGTTGACTTTTTTACAAGATTAGCAGGCATTATTTCAAATAATTACTAAACCGGCCAGATACTTTGCGTTGACAAAAAGTTTCAAGGATTGCCAAAAAAGTAGAAATTCCCAAGATTGCCTTGCCCACTGCGTCAAAACCTAAACCGGCCACCTTCCAAACCCGGATCGGTAACTCAGTTATAATTACCCCAAACAGCACGAAAGCTTATTATGCCGGTGAAAAGGAGGGGCATATTGGCTCTGTTGATTGCTTATTACCTGTGATCGCACGATGTAACTTCTCACCATTTGCATCAGATACCGGCAAGATAGCGAATGTAACCATGTTTTTACTTGAGGATATATTGCTCAACAATTATTTCATCTTTACTCCTTGGGGAATCTGGTTGTTGAGTTCAAGGGTGATTGCTTGATGAGATAGAATAAATAGCTTCTCTACGCTTTCGCAATTCCTCAACAAAGTTCATAGCACCTTCGTAAACTTCATCGCGATTGAGCGCACCCTCTTTAACCAATTTCTCCATTTGTTCTGTGAAAGTCGTTAAAAGATCTATTACCGGTTTATTAGATCCAGAATGAAGTAGTACCCATTCACGAGTTCCCACTAACCAATCCTGTAAGACTTCACTGCTATCATTGTTAGACAAAATCTGAAGAATCGTTGCATATTCATTAGAATTTGGAATGCACTGTGAATAGGAGTTGGAGCTATATAAGCGAACGGCGATAGACATTAAAACAATTGGCACTAATCCACCAGCAGAAGGGCAAGCTTCCTTATAAGCTTCTACAACAAGTTCAAGCTGTGGTGAATCTTTTTCTGTGACAACTGTAGTGAATACACATTTCGCAACCCAATATAGCCAGTCTATAGAGGGAGCACTGTTGGGACAAGGAGCTATTAGACAAGTTTTCCATTCCTCTATCGTTCGTACTCTTGTAACGCAGAACATCCATAAAAGATCCCGAATCTCTCCCTTGCCATTAACGCTATCTGGCCAAATAAGAGTACCATCTTCTACGGCACGTGCCACAAGGATATCAAAGCGTTCATGCGATGATACAACACTTCGTAACTCAAATGTTGGGATTGTCAGCCTGTTATGCTTCTTTTCAGGATGCTCTGGATATCCCCAAGAAAAATTTTTGTTCCAAGGAATAGACTTTGGATGTGCGGAAACTATCGTCAACAGTAACTTACGGCGAATTTCTATTGAAAATCTTTCATATTGATCTGTAAGGATACCGTAGGCCAAATTCCATGCTTTGATACTACTACATTCCTGAATAAACGACTCTAAATCAGCTACTGGCGCAAGTCCTGCCCATAGGAAAGTTACTGTATTCCATCGGTCATTATCACGATGTTCAAATAAACAGAAGCGGTCTATCCTACGTCCACTTTCATCTCGCTGATCTCCTTGTAAGACAGATTCTGCAACTAAATACTCCGCGACACTTTTATGTACAAAGCTATAAATACCAGGCCCAATAATAAGGCCCGATCGCTCTCGGAGTCCTGCAAGAACCTCCTCTTCAGGTAAAGAAACATTTATTTTCTGGAGTAATCCTTGCACTAGCTCTAATCCAGCAGGTTCATCAAGTTGATCTTGTCCCCTGAGAAACATTTTTAAGGCCAAACCTCGCATGATTTGTCGCTTTTCTTCTAAGGAAAGTTGAACAGTTGTTGCCGCTACCTTACGACGATCGTCCCATAAGCCCAGCATACCCTCGACATACCGCCGATAAAGCTGTGAGCGCCCACTAGGAAGGCTACCATCCAGATGATGAACCATTAACAGAGTCGAAAGTAGAAGTGGGTTACCTGTAAGCGGTTCAATAGTGGGATCTTTACGCCAACTTGCAGCAAGATTGCTAGCATCAACTACACGATCACTTTCTGGCAGCAATGATGTATGTGTGTACCACCGTTGAATGTAGTCAACAATCCGCTCTTCATCGAACGGTTCTATAGTCCAGCACTGCCAGTTTGTACTTAAACGCTCCAGATGGTCAGTTGTTAAAGGGCGAGAAGTTAGAATAAAGGAACACTCCCGCACCGCCGTGTTCAACTCCACAATCCAGTCATAAACCTTCTCTCGTTCGCTAGGGCGAATTTCATCAAAACCATCGAGAATGAAGACTATCTGCTTTGCCTTAAGCCATTCGCCGATGCGCTCTCCTGTAAGTTCTTCTGCTAAATGTTGACCTGCTGCTTCTCGGATTAATTCATGCAAAGACAACAAGGTCTCACTGGAGAAACGGCGTAACTCAACTCGAACACAAATACCAGTCCACCGAGTACTTAAAGCCTCTCTTTGCAACCACTTTGCCCAAGTGGATTTTCCCGCACCAGGTTGACCAATCACAATTGCCCGATGACTTTTGAACGTGAACAAATCAAAACTTTCATCAGGTTCCCCTACAACTCTTGCTTGCTTTTTATCGGCATTACTTTTTATCTCTTCTTTGATCTGAGGGTGTACGAAAAAGTTATCAAACTTACCTGCAAGGGGCCGATCAGCCCTTAAGCCCGTAAGATCTATAGCAATCCTAAATAGGTTGTGAAAAAATTCCATACTCATAAAGTTTCGGGAAATCAAATATTTGACCATCA
>NZ_JAMXEX010000086.1 GCF_025370775.1 Ancylothrix sp. D3o
TGAACCTGCCGGCCTCCTTGGATGTTATGGTGCCGGTGGAATTCGCGATTTGCCAGCAGATGTTGAGGGGCCAGTGAAGACGATAGACGCGCTATATGGCAGGTGAACCTAAAGTAGCCGGTGTCACACTGAGAAAATTCTTGATTATCATGGCCATTTTAGGCCGGCACAAACAAAATAGAGATTACCAGCACCCCAGACTGACAGCAGCCTACCCTACCCCACATACCCAAAAAACCTGGACAAATCCCGTATTTTACCGGCCCCCAAAAACCTGAAGAAATCACGCAATACCCCCGGCCCCCCAATTACTTCCGAATAATGCGATCAGCCACCGGCCCCTTTTACTGAACGATCCACAAGCCACTCAACATTTAGCTAAAAGCTTGTTTTCACTCACGGACGTCGGTAAATGTCATAAACCAGCCTTCTGTATAGGGGCTAGGGGTTTTTATGCTGCCGATGGATTTTTAGGGGTGGGTGAATGTTCGGAAGCCGACGAATTCTGCCAGAGCCAATGGATTTGTAAAGGCCGTTGGAACTCGCTCGTGCCGATGGATGTAGAACCGGCATCCCAAACCATTGGCAGCCTGGAAACTCTTCGGGATAATAATCTACGCTTGCCGAAATAAAATCTTTCAATAGCCAACTACAAATCCACTTAGTGCCGCTGGGCTCCCTAAGTGTGATACCATTTGCCTAAATAATTGGGCGTTTGCTACTTATTACTGCTGGCAAACCAACCCCAATAAATTTGCAGAGTGCCTGCCAAGTTTCCTTATCACTTGGTTAAGTACAATCGCCTATCTTTCCCAAGACTCTTCTCTGAAAAAATTGCCTTGGTTGTCAAGTACAGCAGTTGACTTAAACGCAGTCACATTAAACCGACAAAAAATCCTAGAAACTGCCGTTGACTCCCTCAGAGAGCGAAATTTAAAGGATTATTTGCGTCTGCGCGATCTTTATCGTCAGGAAATGGTAGCACTGCGTTTGATGGGAACTCCGGCAAATGCAGGAGCGAAAACAATAATTTGTACTTGAATACTGGCTAAAGAATATCTAGCCTATTTTGTTTACTTCAACTCAAGGAGTTTTTTTTATGAGTCAACAAACTAAACTGGCAACTTCGATAGTGACATTAATACTATATGTCACTGTTAATATTGGCTTCTGGTTTTTATCTCCACCAGCTTTAGCAGCAGAGAAATCCATTATATCTGAGATTTCAAATTCTTGGAACGTGCGGAAGGAATTAGTGGCAAGCATTTCTGTAGAAGGTTTTATAAAGCAAATCCCTGGTCAAGCTGAAATAAAAAGTATGATTGAGAATGGGCTTAAATCGACCAGCGAGTATGTCACTAACTCTGCTGAAAAATTTTTGCAGGATCACTTGCCCAGTCAAAAGCAAATTTTGGATGGAATCAACGATGCACTAGCACAAATAGACGTTGCCAAAGAATTAGTTTCTGACACTACCACTAATATTAGTGCCAGCTTGTCTCCCGAAAAGCTGGCAGACGATCTCGCAAACCTAGCTTTCAATACATCAGGGTATGGCAAAGAAATCCAAAAAATAGCCACAAAAGCTCTCCCAGGCAAACTGGGTGAAAGCCAAAAGCTTCTGATGTTAGTCTTTAAAACTATTACTTCTCAAAAGTTAGATGCTAAAAGTCGTGACCGAGCAAAAGATTTTTTAGAAGCAAGCCCACAGATGATATGTGAAGCTTATCGTAAGAGCAAAAATGGAATTGATGATTCACATTGGAATGCAATATTAGAAGGTGGAGGTACTACTTTTACTCTCTATCAAACAATTGCATCTGCTGCGGCTGCCGGTGCAGGAAACTTAACCGGGTATGCAGGAATTGCTTCTGCGGTTTCTAACTTAGGTTTAGGTGGACTTACAACAACTTTAGCCAGCGCATTAGGCAGCAGCGCAACAGGAGCAGCCGCAACAGCAGTTGTTACATCCGCAGTCGGTGGCCCGATGGTTATGGCTGGGTTGTTAGTTGGTGGGACTGCTGTTACAGCTTATGGTTCTTCTCAATTAGCTTTATTTATTGCGGACAAACTTGGTAAATGGGCAGAAACAAGTTGTACCGCTCCTGAAATGAGTTCTCCAATTAATTAAGGGCACGATTGTAGATGAAGTTGAGGAACGAAGCCCAAGAACTGTAAAACTTTAACGAAATCTCTGGTGGGATGACGGCGCTATTATCTTAATTCAGGATTATTTCAGGAATTAAAGCAGCGCCTAACCCACCCTACCAACTACACTAAACATTCACTAAATTAGCGTACCGACATCTCGGAGAGACAGAGGTCAACTTGTCTCACATACCGAAATGAACCGGGGCAAATCATGTTTTACCACCGGCACTCCGAAGCCAGTTCGGTAGATAAATGCAGACCATCGGCACAAGGGGATCTCACAGATCCAGTTTTTGTGGTGCCGGTGGATGTCGGAGTGCCGATGGATGTTGAGAGGTCGGCTCTCGCGTAGGGACAGGCGGATGTCGGAGGGCCGATGGATGCAAAAGGGCCGGTAGATGGAGGTGGATGTTATTTTCCCTAATGGGTTAAGGCTTGGCCCGTTGTTTTAATTCCTCCTCTAATTCTTCGCATTCCAGATCCCAAATAAAATCGTCTACAACTGTGGTAACCCACTCTTCAAAATTATCTCGAAGTTTATCAGCGTTTTCAACTTTACAATCCCCTCCCTCCTTTATCTGTTTATCAATATCCTTCTTCAATAGTTCGCACCATTCTTCAAACGTGAATTTTAATAAGACCTCTAACTTAAATTCTAGTTGACGACGTTCTATATCCATAGTATAACCTCCTAAAGTTTCTTCAAATATAAATCAATTTTATCATAACTTGTAAAGCTCTTGAGCCTAGGGGTGGCAAGAAGGCTAAAAGCACTAGGGGTCAAAAACAATTGGGATTGTGAATAATACCCTGTCCTAAAAAATGTTACCCCAATTTTACCAGATGCACCCCTTCCGAGCGATTAAATACCCCTCAATTTCTGACACTTCAGTTATTAGTGGGGTTATTACAATTCCCTAAAAAAGTTAGGATAAAAAGATTGGCTCCCCTGTTTCCACAAGTACAGACGTTCCGTAAAGTTGACTTTTCTACAAGATTAGACTGTATTATTTCAAATAATTCCTAAACCGGCCTGATACTTTGCATTGATAAAAAGTTTTGAGGATTCCCCAAGAAGCGAAAATTCCCAAGATTGCCTTACCCAATGGTTCAAAACTCAAAACCTAAACCGGCCCCCTTGCCAACTAGGAACAGCAACTCAGCTATAATTACCCCAAACAGCACAAAAGCTTATGTTGCCGGTGAAAACGAGTGAAACTGTGGAACGTAAAGAGGCCGATAGAACGCTTGGAAATTCTTAAACTTATGGCTATTGGGGGCCGGCATAGACAAAATGTAGA
>NZ_JAMXEX010000087.1:0-1151 GCF_025370775.1 Ancylothrix sp. D3o
TACCTCCGGTATTCTGAGTTTGTCTCGATTTGGTACCGCTCTCGCAGCCCGCACCGAAACAGTGCTTTACCCCCGGATTTAAACTTCTACCGCTGTGCCTCAACACATTTCGAGGAGAACCAGCTAGCTCCGCGTTCGATTGGCATTTCACCCCTAACCACACCTCATCCGCCGATTTTTCAACATCGGTCGGTGCGGACCTCCACGCGGTGTTACCCGAGCTTCATCCTGGACATGGTTAGATCACGCGGGTTCGGGTCTGCAAATACTGATCAAGCGCCCTATTCAGACTCGCTTTCGCTGTGGCTCCGGCTATATGGCCTTAACCTACCAGTACCTGCAACTCGCCGGCTCATTCTTCAACAGGCACACGGTCACTCGTTAAATCGAGCTTCCATTGCTTGTAAGCAAGTGGTTTCATGTTCTATTTCACTCCCCTTGCGGGGTTCTTTTCACCTTTCCCTCGCGGTACTGTTTCGCTATCGGTCACGCAGTAGTATTTAGCCTTACGAGATGGTCCTCGCTGATTCACACGGGATTCCACGTGCCCCGTGCTACTCGGGATCCAGCTAGGGAACAAACGCTTTTCGACTACAGGACTTTTACCTTCTGTGGTGCTATTTTCAGTAGCTTCGTCTAAGTTTTGTTCGCCCGTGATGCTGTCCCACGACCCCACTGGAAATTTCCGGTGGTTTAGGCTCTTCCCGCTTCGCTCACCGCTACTAGGGGAATCTCTTTTGATTTCTTTTCCTCGGGCTACTAAGATGTTTCAGTTCGCCCGGTTGGCTCATACCTGTCTATGTATTCAACAGGCTGTGTTTAGGGTTGCCCCATTCGGATATCTCCGGCTCAGTGCTTACTTCCAGCTCCCCGGAGCGTTTCGTCGGTCGTCACGTCCTTCATCGCCTCTGCGTGCCAAGGTATCCACCACTAGCTCTTTGTAGCTTGACCTTAATACATTTTTGGATTGTCAAATGAAGAAATTTTTGATGAATTGGATTGCTCAAATTCATCGGAATCCCTACAATTTTCTGTTGCTATGCAGTTTTCAAGGTTCTTACTGGTTACTCACCAGCATTCTCTAAGTGTTTAAGCTTTGGAGGTGCTGAAGAGTTTTTTTGGCTCGGTCTTTTATTCTAACACACTTTTTT
>NZ_JAMXEX010000088.1 GCF_025370775.1 Ancylothrix sp. D3o
ATCCCGTACCAGATCCGCCGTGTTGTTGGATCTGCTGCCAGGTCTTGGCTAAATTTTGGGAATTTTGTTGCCATAAGCGATTGTTAAAGCTGCCTTGCTCTGATATGACTGTGGGTTTTTGAGCTAGGAATTGTGCTTATCAAGACAGGATAGCGCTGTGGGTGCCGGCAGTTCAACATTTTTGACATAAGGTTTACAAAAGGCAAACTAATGTGGTTTTCAATGTTTGACCGGCACGCTTTATTAGGGTATCTCATTTGAGGCTATCCACGACTCTGTTTGTTGTAATGCCCATTGCCAAACGGCATAGCCGCGTGGGTTGAGGTGCAGGCCGTCGGTGGTTAATTCTCGTCGTAAATTGCCCCGCTCGTCCGTAAAGTAGGGTTGCAAGTCGAGGTAGCTGACGGCTTCTTCGGCGGCAATTTTGGCCAGTTGTTTGTTTAAATTGCGGATACGATGATTGGGGATGGCGGGGAAACGGGTGGGGAGTATTGATTGCAGGATGATCCGGGTTTGCGGGTGATTTTGCCGCAGCCGGCGGACTATGCCGCGCAAGTTCCACAGAATATCTGCGTCGGTTTGTCCTTGGCGCAAGTCGTTTATACCGGCCATTAGGTAGATGCTATGGGGTCTGGTTTGCTTGAGGGTGTCGGTGCGTTCTAGTATGCCGCTGGTGTTATCGCCGGATATGCCTTGATTTAGCCACAACCTTGATCCTGGTAGTCTTTCGCTGGGAAACCACAAGCTCAGAGAGTCTCCTAATAAGATGTTTAGTTGGTTTGCTCCTTGTCCTTTGGATATGGCTTTGGCTTCTTGTCTTAAGAGGTATTTCCAGTCTTGGTAGGTGGGTTTTTCGCTGGCGTTTTTCCAAGCTTTGATGAAGCTATCAACGGCTAGGCGAGTATAGGTTTTACCGGCTTGTAAAGCAGCGAGGCGTTGTTCAAACATTTGAGTGCCTGATTTCGGTCTGTTGTTTGTCCTTGGGTAATAGGCCAATTCATCGGGGGCCGGTTGCTTTGGGCTAAGTTCACTTAAAGGGATAATTGATGGTTCGCGGGTTGGTTCGACGTTATCAAAGGGGGATTTGGGTTCTAAGAATCTCAGATCCCTTAATGATGGGGTTTCCAGTGGGCTAAATTCTGGTGGAGCGATTTCTAGGCTGGGTAATGAAAGTGTGTTTTGTAGTGGTGTTTCGGTGAGTCGTGTCCTTTCAAATTGCTGTTGTACGAATTGGGCCGGTGGAGTTGGGCAATCGTTTTTTGCTGTGGCTAATAAGCTGACTAGCAGGCAAGGATCGGTCATCTTGGTTTGTTCCTCTACACTCTGCCTTACCTTTGACAGAACCCTCAACTCTAGTCAGGACTGCAAACAAACGAGTTTTTCTTTTGCCTTATTTGTTTGGTTGCTTAATAAAAATTAATTTTTTCTGTTACCCCTATACCCTTGGATGGCTTGCTTGGCTGTTGGGCCTGAGTTGCAATTGAAATGGGGCTTTTGCTTGGCTGAGCTTCCGGGGGAATGTTTTGCCGGCTTCACTGAAAATTTCCCCGGCCCGCCAAAAAACTTACAAAACTTTATAATTTTTCACAAAATTATGCGAGAAAAGGGTATTTAATGAACTTTTTTAAAGCTGAGCTAAATTTCTGCCATTAGATCACCCCTCCTTGCTTAGAATATGTGCTTAAGTTGTTGTACATATTTTCAACAAGAGAGGAAAAAATGGCCGATCCAAGAGATATGGAAATGGTCAAACCGTTTAACGGCGACCCGTTCGTAGGAAATCTTGAAACTCCGATCAATTCTTCTGCTTTCTCAAAGGCTTTCATCGGTAATTTGCCGGCCTACCGCAGAGGTTTGTCTCCGTTAGTTCGCGGATTGGAAATTGGCTTAGCTCATGGTTATTTCCTGATTGGCCCTTGGGTTATCCTGGGCCCGCTGCGGGACTATGAAAAGGCGGCCAATTTAGGCGGATTAATTTCTGCTCTGTCTTTGGTATTAATTGCCACTGCTTGTATGTCAGTCTATGGTCTGGTATCTTTTGGGCAAGATGCCGGTTATCCCACTCAAAATCCTCAAGCTCCTGATCCTCTTAAAACTGCTGAAGGTTGGAGTCAGCTAACGGCTGGTTTCTTTATTGGCGGTATGGGTGGCGCTTTTGTGGCCTATTTCCTGTTAGAAAATTTTGCCAGTGTGGATGCTATTTTCCGGGGCTTTGTCCACAGTTAATAGCGTTGTAAAAGCTTAATAAAGCCAGCAGCGAGGACTTTGTGGTTTGAGTTGTTGGTATTGTAGCTTTTTGGTTGCCAAGATTTTTTTATAGCAACCTGGATTCTACACCTGTGCCATACAAGGGGGTAAAAGTCTTAGGTACTCGCTACTATAAGATTTCTCTCATTACTTTGTCAGCTATCATTAGGAGATTTTTGATATGACCGGCAGTTACGCAGCTTCTTATTTGCCTTGGATTTTGATTCCTGTTGTTACCTGGCTGATGCCGGCAGTAGTAATGGGTTTGTTGTTTATCTACATTGAAAGCGAACAGTAAGGCTCTCAAAATAGCCTTTTCGTGTTTCAAGTATTTTCTACCCAGAGGAAGATATATCTGCCATATCTGCTGATTTTGTTTTTCCCTATTATCTTCCTCTGCCATGACAAAAACCCCGCCTGCTGGTGGGGTTTTTTTGTTGGGTTATTTTTTCTCAAAACTAATACTTCCGATAGCTTATATCTTTGGCGAGGTTGTTAAAAACAACTGCACACAAAATTAAAATTACTGTCTCTAAGATGGCCGGTGTTACCAAAAACGGCCAAAAGGTATCGCCAAAAAACCTGCCGGTGTCCAGTTCTCGTCCCCTCGATCATAAAGCAAGATAAATCCCTAAATCACTATTAACATCACTCATAACTATTTATTCCAAAAACCATCTACTGGGCGCGTGCATCTGCGCTTAAAAATACAACCCCACAATCAACATAACGGTTTTATTCAAACACAAATAAACAACACAAAAAATCCCCTGTTTTTAAGCAGGGGATAAAATTTAACTAGCTTTAACTATCGCTAAAAATTAGCCGAACTTACCAGCAGTAGAAGCAATCACAAAAGCCGCATAAGTCAGAACATAACCCACAGTAAAGT
>NZ_JAMXEX010000089.1 GCF_025370775.1 Ancylothrix sp. D3o
GTTGGTCTCTACTACAACCCCCGTTCTAACATAGCGGAGGGTTCTTTCTGTTATAAAGCTGTACTAAAAATTTGAAGTAGAAATGGTTATAAAAAATAATTAAGCGCTAACGCGCCTAATTATTGAAGGTGAAACTAAAAAAACCCATTCCTATTCTACCATGAACCAACCCAAAGCTGAGAAGATAATTGCGGCTATTCGTACAGCCCTCGCTAAAAAAATGAGTCCTTCTGAAATGGCTGCTTATGAGCAGTGGTCGGCTAAACACGACTATTTAGAAATGGCATATTCTTCTGTGGATACCCATATCTAAACTTTCCCCTAATCAATACTTCTCGAACTTTAATCAGCAGGTATTCCCATGCAGAAATCAACGAACACACGAATTAAGCTAGATTCGTCTGTTTTAATTTCCACCAACAGCAGACCTGATCTAACCCCCGTTGAATATGTGTCCCTCTTTGATGAAGGCGAATGTTTCACGCTTGAGTTCACAAGTGATTCTATCAAGGTGGTAGATGAATTAATCTCATCCCTGCAAGCTATTGCTACACGGCTGCATAACAGGAAGCAAAACCAACTGCTTCAGGAATTGGAATCTCTGGATATTGGCATCACCAATAATTCAATAGTTCATTCTTCTACGGAACTAGAACATCTCTTGTTCTAACATTGATACCTCCCTAATTGCAGGGAGGTTTTTTTTCTCTATGATATCATTAAGAATCGGACTTACCACATATCTGAACTTCGGATATAATTATTGTAAATTATCCTATTTTAAAAGACAAATGAATTCATTTAGGGAAGGGTTTATTGAAGAGCAACCAATTAATCAAGGGCTTCTCCAGACTATTCGACTTCTGGGAGAATATAAAGGAAAACAAGAATTATTTAAAGAACAATCGCCTCAAGTGATAAAAACGCTACGGCAAGCAGCCATTATTCAGAGTACCGAATCTTCTAATCGGATTGAAGGCATTACTGTGCCCTTAGAACGAATAAAAAAACTGGTATCCGACAAAACTACCCCACGCGACCGAAGTGAGCAAGAAATTGCTGGTTATCGTGAAGTTTTAAGTACCATCCATTCCAGTTATGCTCATATCCCTTTCACTCCTAATATTATCCTACAGCTTCATCGGGATCTCTATCAGTTTTCTGTTAATACTGGTGGCCGGTGGAAAACTATTGATAACGAAATTACTGCTACTTATCCAGATGGTACAAAAGTTGTCAGATTCCGTCCTACTCCTGCTTATGCCACAGCAGCCGCTATGGAACACTTACACACCCAATTTAATCGCCTTTGGGAATCAGGGACAATAGAACCATTATTGTTAATTCCTACTTATATTTTAGATTTTTTGTGCATCCATCCCTTTTTAGATGGCAATGGTCGCATGGCTAGGTTATTGACTCTTCTGCTACTGTATAAAGCTGGTTATGAGGTGGGCCGGTTCATTAGTTTAGAGCGTCTTGTAGAACGAACCAAGGAAAGTTACTACGATACCCTTTATTCATCTTCTCAAGCTTGGCATGAAAGAGAACATAATTTATTACCTTGGTGGGAGTATTTTCTAGGTGTGATGTTATTATCAGTGTATCGGGAGTTTGAGCAGAGAGTCGGCTACGTTACCTCTGCAAAAGGAAGTAAAACGGCAATGGTTTTGGATGCTATTAACAGCTTACCTAGGGAATTCTCTATTAAAGAATTACAGGAACGATGCCCGACTGTTAGTATTGATTTAATTAGGCGCGTTCTTCGGCAAGGAAGAGAGGCAGGTAATCTGGAACGTTTGGGACAAGGAGTGACTGCTCGTTGGCGCAAGCATTGATATTTGGTATTCTCCGAAATTTGATATTTGTTGACACTACTAATATCTTATGAAACTCCGAAGGCTGACGCCTTAAATTAATGACCAGTTTGGAGATAAACTTATGTACAGAATAGAAACGCCATTTGAATCACCTCCGTTTAATCAGTATCCCCTAACTACAGAAGAAATTGAGCTCCTACTGGATGTTGAGCAAGATGGTGAAGTTCATTGGGATAATCTTGCCCAACATCAATCTATCCTAGACAAGATCCGCCCCTCAATTGCATCAATAATAAAATCAGAGGGCTGGGTCACATTACATGATTAAGCCTCTCTAAAAGCAACCCATTAGGGTTGTTTTTTTTATTCTTATCCACCACATTTAGCTCAACTTTTAGGGGTTATATCCGAGGCTAACGCCTTAAAAAAATGAAGTTATGTGGTGGGTTTTATGCAGGCTATCATTAAATTAAACAGGCTACATCGGATTATCCAATCTTGGGGATTGAACATCAGGCCGCGCCAAGACCGTTGGGGACAGATAAAGCTGCCTATCGCCTTTGTAGGCAATGGCTATGGTGGTGTTTTATCTGCTCATGGTGGTATGCCATACGAACGGTGGTGGGGCAATATTTCTGAACATCAAAAGTATCGCTGCCGTCAATATTTCCAGACTTTCGTCGAAGTTGATGCTCTGTAGCAGATTATAAGCCGATGCAATTTGCATTGGCTATTTTTTTTATCTAGTTAATTATTAACCAATCACTGCTACTCGGTATGAAGTGAATATTATGTTTTTTCTTGTAGCCGGATTAATTATTTTTAGTAACCCCTTTATTTCCAGTATTTGCTACGCAAGGCGAAGGCGTAATTTATCATCATTTTTCTATGAAACCTGGAATAAATATATGGTCTGGTCAAAAAGGATTGGGTGGTGCACTAACAAATCCTACTACTTTATCGTTCCGCAAAGGGAACGTGAAATACCAGTATCCAGTAGTTTTTTGGGATGTTGAGTATGCCGATGCCGAGGCAGCATATAAATACCATAAAACAGGGGTGTTAGAACGAGATATGGTTATTATGACCAAGATCATAAAAGCCAAATTAGAACAGCATCCTCAACTAGCAGAAGCCATTGCTAAAAATGGTGGGGTGCTGTGGTTAGAGGAGTGTCGGCATATTGTTGGGGTAAAAGGGAGCCGGTGGGAGGGAATTGGCCGCCGGTCTAACTTT
>NZ_JAMXEX010000090.1 GCF_025370775.1 Ancylothrix sp. D3o
GCAAACATTCAGCTATCCCACCCAATCCACCGGCATCTTAACATCCACCAACTTCCGAACACCCCCCAACCCGCGAAAATCCATCGGCCCCCAAGTATTCGCCTGTCGCACCCCATGCCCCCAAACGTTCCGCCATCCGAGCGGAGTTCCATCGGTGTTGGCAATTTCACAGGCACGAGCGAGTTCCACCGGCCCCTAAAATTCGCCTGTCCCACCCCATCCACCGCCTCGGCAAGATCCACCGGCGCTGCAATAATCTACTGATGCCGGTAAGTTTTTTGTTGGCTGTTGAATAACTTGCAGATCTTTAACTAGACAGGTTTTTTGAGTGCCGGTGGGATACGGGATTTGTCCAGGTTTTTTGGAGCCGGTGGTATTAGGTAGGCCGCTGTCCGTCTGGAGTGCCGGCAATCTCTATTTTGTTGGAGCCGGCCTAACAATGGCCATGATAATCAAGAATTTTCTCTGTCTGACACCGGCCTATGGAAGGTTCATCGGCCATACAGCGCGTCCATCGTCTTCACCGGCTCCTCAACATCTGCTGGGACGAGCGAATTCGACTGGTCCCTCAATATCTTCAAACGCAGACAAATTCACCGGCTCCTTGACCTCCCCCACCGCAGGCAGATGAACCGACTTTATTACATCGAGCTTCTTGTCGGTGAATCGCGTAGGCGTCTTTGATGGCCGGTGAGACAGAAAACATCTGGACTTATTGCATCCAGATAGGCCGGGCAATTACGCAGAGTTTTATCGTGGGGTCTGGGGAGACGCCTACTCTTAACCCACAGCATAATCACTCATTTCCCGCATGAAAGGGGGATAAAAGCCTAATACAATATCTTGTTTTGGTACGCCTAATTTTACTAAATCTGCTGCAATATCATGCTCGGTTGAATTATAAAAAATCCAGATTTTTTCCTTACGAATATCAAGATGTATTATACAATGATGCACCCAACGTTTATGGTGCCACCCCAGATGGACAATTTGATAGTGGTTTCGCTGGGTATCAAAAATAGTTTCCACTTCAATATCACCATACGCCGGTTTTACTTCAGCATAATCCATCAATAGCTGCTGGACAATTTGCTGATAGTGGCTTAGGTTATCGGTTAGTGCTTCCATTGTGAAATTTGCTCCAATTCAATATCGTAAATAATCAATCTTACGGAATTTTCTTGCAGCATTGATGCTGGAAAATCAAGTTGAAAGAAGCTGTTATAAATTAGCTCTGGTATAGCTAAATAGAGAGTCCGCTCTGGTTCTTCTCGGCGTAATGCAGCCCGATAGTTGATAAATTGCCCTAGGGCTGTATGAAACTCTGAAATTGCCGAGGCACTGGCCAAAAAACTTTTGATTTCCACTGCAATTTTTTGATCTCCTCGCTCTGCTGCCAGTAATCGTTCTGCTCCTAAGTCAATTTCCATCTCTACACCACCTACTTTTATTTTAAGTGGGTCGTGAGTAACATTCCAGCCATCCTTAGTAAGAGCCCTCTTAACAACTTGATGAAAACGATCTTTAGCCACAATAGACGATTTAATATAAAGGTCTAATTTAAACCTATCATATTTGATGGCACCGGCTACCCTTGATGCCCTCCTACTTACACAGCCGATAGGTGGTGAGCGTTGCTTTCCAAACCATAGATGGAAATATTTTTTAATCGCCCTTGCTTTAATTTTCTAATTTCACCGATAGGTTGTGTATCAATCGGACTCATAAAATTCACTCGTATCATCACATCCACATACGAGCGATATCCACCCGCCCAAAGCAGATCCGCCGGGCTGGAGAGCATTCGGCTGCGTCTCCCCATTCACCGGCCCTCGGACATCCACCGTCACCAAAAATTTCCCTGATCCTTCTACAGAAGCCGACCATATCACATCCAAGGGCGCGGTTGCATCCAAATAAGTTAAAAGCGGACTCTTGATTTACTTGATTTCTTTGGCTGAACGGGGTCGCTGATCTGTCTTTGTGAGAGAGGAGTAGCCATGAGTGCCGGTAGGTATTGCAGTAATTTGTCGATGTTTAGTTTGGTGCCGGTGTCCACCTGGGGTGTCGGTGGGATAAGGCGTCTGGGCAGAGAATCCGTTGATAAAAGTGGATGGTTGAGGGCGAGTGTTCGCCATAGGTGCTGGTAATGTATATTTTGTCAGAGTCGGCGTGTGATATCCGTGAGCGATGAAGTATTTTTCAGTGTTACCAGCCTTTCTAGGTTCATTGAAAGACGCGAACATTCTCCGACATAACGCATCCACCACGCTTTACAGATCCGCCGATCTAAAACCGATTAAGCGAATCTTATAGATATGCCGGCCTCAAAATAGTTATCTGCATCTCCGTATCCATCAGCAGAAAATAGCTTCGCTAAGCTCAAGCTCAAAAAGCAAAAACTAATGCACTACTTATTAACTGGTAAAGTATGAGTTAATAGAAGTAAAAAAACAATACCAAAAAAATCATTCCCCTAAAAAACTATGGTTTTTATTTATCATATTACTCATCTCAATAACTTGCCTTTGATTTTAAAATCTGGGGGATTGTTTGCTAAAAACAAATTAATACAGCAGGAAGTAAACCATCTTGATATCGCTTATGAGCGCATTCAAGATCGGAGAGCTAGAATTCCTGTTCCTTGTGGTGCCGGTGGAGTATTGCACGACTATGTGCCATTTTATTTTGCTCCTCGTTCCCCCATGCTTTACGCAATTCACAATGGTAGAGTAGCCGGTTATACTCAAGGACAAAACCCAATCATTTACCTAGTAGCACAAGCCGAAATAATAAAAAGTGAGGGTGTCCCTTTTGCTTTCACAGATGGTCATGCCGTTATACAATATAGCCAATTCTACGACGATCTATCAGCCTTAGAAGCCTCTATTGATTGGGCCATTATGAAAGATAAATATTGGGCTGATACCCCAGAAGATAACGATAGAAAGCGGAGGCGACAAGCAGAATTTTTAGTCTATCAA
>NZ_JAMXEX010000091.1 GCF_025370775.1 Ancylothrix sp. D3o
ACACATCTTGGTGGTGCTTTTGGCCGGTGGGTGGAGAGGTTGGTGATGGCGGAGGTTGTGCAATTGGTGGGCCGGTTGCGCGCACAATTATCAGATAAACCTAAGACCTGCTGGTTGGTATCTGACCAGTATCCTCAAAATGTGGCCATTGAACTACAGCGGTTTTATCCTGGCTGCACGGTTGAATTTGTAGATGTGGCTGATATTTGTTTGGCTGCTGCAACCAAGGGGGTACAGCGAGAACGAGCGATGATCGCTTCTATGTGGGATGCTCTGGCTGCCGGTGTTGCCTGTACCACTTCCACAGTTGCAGCGGCGGTGGGGGTGACACGGGGACGAATCAGCCAGATGGCCGGTGTTATGGGCGGGTTTGAGCCGGTGAAAAGGGTGTTAGTTTCCCTTATAGAAGCTTTAAAAGGAAAATTAACACCCCCACAACTAGATGATACTGCTCGGTTCTTTGCTGAAATCTATCTACCAGAAGTTCTGGAAGAAATGGCCAATAATCAAGCTCCACCGGCACCATCGGTATCTCCACCGACTTACTCGGATGAGGATATTGAATGGGGTGCTGGGGTGATGCGGGTGTTTGCTTCTGAACCCTGGGAATATGCTGAAGGCTTGGCTCGGATATCGGGTGAATGGGCGACGGATGGTTATTTAAATTTGGTGTGGAGAAAGTTAGGCATTTGGGAGCGCCGGTTCTTAAAGGCATTTGCTTGGACTGCCTGCAAACAGTTGGCTTAATTGTTGGCAGAGCATAGATAAAAAAAAATCCCTACAATTGCGATGGGTTATCCATTTCTAAATTGCCATTAATTCGCCGTATCACCGGCACCCAGAGAGGCCGCTGGGACATCAGTATCTATTCCTTTATCGCCGGCGCCAAAACAAGCCGGTGGCTCCAAAGCATTTATTTCTGTCTCACCGGCACCCAGAGAAGCCAATGGGAAATCAGCCTTTACTGTCGCATCACCGGCACCAAAATAAGTCGGTGGAACATCAGCATTAATTCGGCGTTTCACCGGCGCCCAAAGAAACCAGTGGAAAATCCACATCTATTCCCTTATGATCGGCACCAAAACAAGCCGGTGGGACACCAGCATTAATAATCGTATTGTTACCACCAATAGTAGGTGAACTTTTATTGAGGGGTTGGTATCACTGGCCGCAAGAAAAGCCGCTGGAATATCACCATTAATTTTTGTATTACTGGCAGCCAAAGAAGCCGGTGGAGAATCACCATTAATTTTCGTATTACAGGCAGCCAAAGAAGCCGGGGGAGAATCAACATTAGATGAGATAAAATTAAGCTTATGACAGAACAACAACTTCAAGCAATCCTCCGCCAAACACGGCAAGGCTTAGAGCAAATCTATGGCCCTCGACTGGATAAAATTATTCTCTATGGTTCTCAAGCCAGAGGCGATGCCGAAGAAGACTCGGATATTGATGTTTTAATCGTCCTCAAAGAACCATTTAATTATTTTGAAGAAAGCCAGAGAATTTCCTACCTAATAGCGGATCTATGTTTAGAAAATACAGTATTAATTAGCTGTATGTTTGCCACTACTCAAAAATATCAAGAAGATGGGAGTGGTCTATTTCGCAATATTCGACGAGAAGGAGTGGTGATAGAACCTTAGATAAGCAAAAACTATTGGAAAAAAGATGAAACTGTACGGTTTCTTACTAAAATTTATCTTGCAGAAGTTATGGTACAAAATTGGTAACGGTTTCAATTAGGAACACAGAAAGCTTGCTGTGGGCATTTTGAATACTTGGCCCTTGATAGCTATTGTTCGATTAACTGTCTGTCTGGGGTGCCGGTGGAATCCGATATAATTAGCTTTGTTGGCTCTACATTTAAAGAAAATCATCCTAAACAGCAGAGGGAAAATATGACTAAAATCCATCAATCTGCGGTTCGCACGACGGACAAGCCTACACTGATACCTTCTTCTCAACTGTACGACAAATTTATTCAACAACTCATAGCTTTAACTCAACAAAAAGAAAATACACTAGATGTTGTGTTCACCCACTATTTAATGAAGATGAATTACCAACTGAAATTAGAGCAAATAGACAAGCTGAAAACTTGGTTGGATGGCTTTAGACATTTTACCCCCATTATCGTTGCTGAACTCAAAAAGCTCTATGATGTGCGATTTACTTATAACTCTAATGCCATTGAAGGCAACACTTTAACCCAAAGTGAAACAGAGTTAGTTCTAACCAAAGGCATCACAGTGGGGGGCAAAACTCTTGAGGAACATTTAGAAGTTGTTGGCCATAAGGATGCAATCGACTATATTGAAGCTTTAGCCCAAAAGGATACGACAATTAATGAGTGGGAAATTAAACAAATTCATAATCTCATTCTCCGCAAAATAAATCCAGATGAAGCCGGTAGTTATCGGACTTTAGATGTGATGGCCGCTGGAACAAATTATCGTTATCCTCCCCATTATTTACTGCCCCAATTAATGGGAGATTTTGTACTATGGCTTAATTCGGAGTCTGCTTTAAAACTACATCCAGTCGAGTATGCGACGATGGCTCATTACCGCTTTGTTTCTATTCATCCTTTTCGGGATGGGAATGGTCGAACGGCTAGACTATTAATGAATTTACTCTTAATCCGTGCCGGTTATCCGATTGTAGTAATTAATAACCAAATCCGCAATGATTATATTAATGCTTTGGCTTATGGACAACAGAACCAAGATGATTTAGGGCAGCTTTTAGATTTGGGTTGTGATGCTGCTGTGGCTTCGCTTGTAGAAACTTTAAGGTTAGTGGTTACTGCAACCAGCAGCCGAGATAAAGGGCAAGCTTTTTATCAGGAGATTACTGATTTTCTGGATAGTTATTTGAGGGAATAACTAAGATGAGTTTG
>NZ_JAMXEX010000092.1 GCF_025370775.1 Ancylothrix sp. D3o
ATTATTGCCTAAATATTTCTGCCATATAAAACCCCATTTCTGCCATATAAAACCCCGTTTTTGCCATATACTTCAGACTGAATACCTGATAAAATATCATAAATTGAGAATTTTTCTTGCCATCTTGTATGGCAGATTTCAGGTTTTATATGGCAGAAAGCGTGAATTTTTGAATTAAACAGAAAAAGCGATGTTCAATGCCTAGCTGAATCCCTGATGTTGTAAAATGGGGGAAGATAAAATTCTGGACACTTACTCCGGGTTTTTCATGTCACCTTAATTTTGTCATCTCACCGGCCCCCCCAATTCACTAAAATACCATATTGAGCAATCAGACTAAAGCTTTCCTATTTCCAGCAGCTTTAGATTTCCTTAAGATTTGGTGAAAAATTGGATGTACCACATCCCCTCAAAAGTGGTTAGACAGTCAGGGTTGTAACACGCACTTTTCTCGTAATAAAGTTAGCTAAAAGCGTCTATCTTGTGCATCATTCGTACTTTTATTAATTTATCTGCTCAAAGCACGCCGTAGCAGAAATGATTGGTCACTAAGCAATCATTGCTGTTCACGATCCTGCTCTCGAAGTTGCGAGATATTTACTACGGACTGCCGGCCCTTTTATGGTTAACTAGCAACCCTGGGTTATGTATTTTCGCTGCACCGGCCTACCTAGAATTCCCTAGTAACCACCAAGCCCCCCCACTGGCCATCAGCAGACGACAACCGGCCACCAGCAGACGACACCGGCCACCAGCCCCCCGCCACCGGCCACCAGCCCCCCGCCACCGGCCACCAGCAGACCCGCACCCACGCGGTTTTATCGCATCTCCAACAGCTACCGGCCACCTTTTTATAAAACTCTATCTATGACGGCTGACGATTTTTTTAACGATTAGCAACTATTTTTTTTTGCTTAAAAACAGCTTTTTATAAAAATATCTTCAGCAGCTACCGGCCAGATTTTCCAGATTTTATTAAACCAGCATCTACGAAGAGATGTTTGTATACCGCTAAAAATTGGGAGAGCGAATGGCAAGCCAAACTAAGGAAGTTGAAACCTGGTTTTACTACTTTAGTTAGAGGCTTGGGGTAAAATTCTGTTCTATTTTGATACATAAGCTTAGTTATCAAAACAATCATAAAAAAGATAAATGGTAATCTAAGATAAAAATAAATCCTGATTTCAGGAAAGATGAAAAACAAAACAAGCTGGTCAAAAGTTATTGGACTGACTGGCATTACATTAAGACACTCGTGTTGTTGTTAAAGCACTTACTCTCAAACAACCTACTCAAAAACTCCACTCCAAGAGCCGGTATCTTACAACCAACTCTGCTTAACGAATTTGAGGAAATATTTTAGAAGAAAAAGACCATGAGCGCTCAAACAATTTTAAGAGTTAAAAAATTCAACAGCTTGCAGCATCTCAAAACAGCAGCCAGCCATGACACCAGAGCTTTCTTCACTCCGAATGTAGACCCTGGTAAAAGTGTAGTAATCTTGGCCGGTGCTACCCACCCAGATGATGTAATTAAACTTACCCGCCAGAAAATTGGTTCTCAGAAAATTAGGAAAAATGCAGTGGTTGGTGCAGAAATTATCCTCAGCGCCTCCCCGGAATACTTTAGGCCAGATAACCCCAGTGCTTACGGAGAATGGGATGAAGAGAAACTAAATGTATGGGAGAAGGCAAGCAGCCAGTGGTTAGAACAAAAATTAGGCCACAATATTCTACAGACTAGCCTGCACCTAGATGAAGCCACCCCCCATATCCATTGTTTGTGGGTTCCATTAAATAAACAAGGGAAATTGAGCTACTGGACAACTGAATTTGGCGGAACAAGAGACAGCTTATCTAAAATTCAAGACAGTTATGCTCAAGCTCTTGAACCATTAGGAATTGAACGGGGAATTAAAGGCAGCAAAACCACCCATACCAAAATCAAACAATACTATGAAAATATCAACAAAACTTTTTCTATGCCAGAACTTAATGCAAGAGAGCTTTTAACAGAAGCCAATGACAACGAAACTGGCAAACAATACCGAGAACGTGCAGTTCAATATTTTCAACCACAATTAGATTTAATAAAACTTCAGCTTGCTATGATTCAAAAGCTTGAAGAAGAACGTAACGCCTATCGTCAAAAAGCGATTGCAGCAGAACGCCAACGGCAAGCCTTAACCGAAAAAGCAGCCCTGGCTGATGAAATTACCACCGGCATCAGTAAAACTCTTATCCCTCTTGCCACCACCATTACTTCCTTATCTCCTAACCACCGCATAGAGGGGAAAGAATGGAGTTTCTCACGAAAAACGGAAGTGATTTTTGTTCACCGGCACACTGATAATTTCCAAATTAGCCTTAATGAAAAAACGTGGCCTCAAGTTTCCTCAGAACTGAAACCCTCTGATATTACTGCATTACAAGACCTGTCGGGGTTAATGTGCCGGTGGGTACAAGCAAAATATCAACTTTCTCAAGAACCGGAACTTTAAAAGTTTTCCAAATACAAGAGACTATTTTTGATGTATGATCTAAAGCGAGCTTTGAAGTTTGAGAGTTCCCCTAACGTTATCCGATATTGTCCATCTGGCATCCGGCCACCACAATATCCTGATAACCAACCAGCTTAACCATCCCATCAATAGTAGAGGTTATCCAGCATTCAAGAGAAAACAGACCTAAAAAGTTGAAACCCCCTACTGGCGGTAGAGGGCTTACGAAATTAGGCAATAAAAGGCGGTTGATGTACCGCGTCCCACAATTTATATCCTTCTACGCTTTAGCGAACAGCCGATAAACCTTGAAAATTTTGACTCTGTTGCTAAAGACTGGGAGTTTTTTTTCGTTTTCAAAAAGATGATAACACTTTTTGAAACACTGA
>NZ_JAMXEX010000093.1 GCF_025370775.1 Ancylothrix sp. D3o
TCTAACCACAGCACCCCACCATTTTTAGCAATGGCTTCTGCTAGTTGAGGATGCTGTTCTAATTTGGCTTTTATGATTTTGGTCATAATAACCATATCTTGCTCTAAAACCCCTGTTTTATGGTGTTTATATGCGGCTTCAGCATCGGCATACTTAACATCCCAAAAAATTACTGGGTACTGGTGTTTTATTGTTCCTTTGCGGAACGATAAAGTAGTAGGATTAGTCAGGGCACCACCCAATCCTTTCTGCCCTGACCAAATATTTATTCCAGGTTTCATAGAAAAACGATGATAAATTACGCCTCCGTATTGCGTAGCAAATACTGGAAATAAGCGGGGTAATAAAAATAATTGATTCTGCTAAGCGAACTGTAAAACCTAATATTTATTTCAGTTCCAGCGGTAGGGATTCGGTAATAATTAATTAGGTAAAAAAAATAGCCAATGCAAGCTGCACCGGCTTATAATCTACTACAGAGCATGAACTTCGAGAAAAGCTTGGAAGTATTGACGACAGCGACGTTTCTGATGTTCAGAAATATTGCCCCACCACCGTTCGTATGGCATCCCACCATAAGCAGACAGAACACCACCATAGCCGTTGCCTACAAAGGCGATAGGTAGCTTTATCTGTCCCCAACGGTCTTGGCGTGGTCTAATGTTTAATCCCCAAGATTGGATAACCCGATGTAGCCGGTTTAACTTAATGATAGGCTGCATAAAAACCACCACATAACTTCATCTTTTTAAGGCGTTAGCCTCGGATCTAACCCCTAAAAATTGAGGAATGTGGTGGATAAGAATAAAAAAAACAACCCTAAATGGGTTGCTTTTAGGGAGGTTTAATCATGCAAGGTGACCCAGCCATCCCCTTCTATGATTGATAGAATTTTTTGGCGAACTTTGTCTAAGCAATGGCGATGTTGTACAAGATTGTCCCAATGAAGCTCTCCATCTTTCTCGAACTCACGCGCATATTTCAAACTCCTCTTTAGTTACGCAGAATTGGTTGAAGGGAGGCGACTCAAATGCTGTTTCTATGTACGACATATTAATTAATCTCCAAACAGGTCATTAATTTAAGGCGTTAGCCTGTGTAGTTTCATAAGGTATCAATAATGTCAACAAATATCAACTTGAGAGAGAATACGAATATCTATTGTTTGCGCCAACGAGCAGTCACTCCTTGCCCCAAACGTTCCAGATTATCCGCCTCTCTTTCGTGGCGAAGAACGCGCCTAATTAAATCAATGCTAACAGTGGGGCATCGTTCCTGCAATTCTTTAATAGAGAATTCTCTGGGTAAGCTGTTAATAGTATCCAAAACCATTGCCGTTTTGCTGCCTTTTGCAGAGGTCACATAGCCGACTCTCTGCTCAAACTCCCGATAAGCTGATAATAACATCACGCCTAGAAAATATTCCCACCAAGGTAATAAATTATGCCCAGCTTCATGCCAAGCTTGAGAAGATGAATAAAGGGTATCATAGTAACTTTCCTTGGTTCGTTCGACAAGACGCTCCAAACTAATAAACCGGCCTACCTCATAACCAGCTTTATAGAGTAGTAGAAGAGTCAATAACCGAGCCATGCGTCCATTGCCATCTAAAAAGGGATGGATGCACAAAAAATCTAAAATATAAGTAGGAATTAACAATAATGGCTCTATTGTCCCAGACTCCCAAAGGCGATTAAATTGGGTGTGTAAGTGTTCCATTTTAGTACCATCTGGATAAGTAGCAGTAATTTCGTTATCAATAGTTTTCCACCGGCCACCAGTATTAACAGAAAACTGATAGAGATCCCGATGAAGCTGTAGGATAATATTAGGAGTGAAAGGGATATGAGCATAACTGGAATGGATGGTACTTAAAACTTCACGATAACCAGCGATTTCTTGCTCACTTCTGTCGCGTGGGGCAGTTTTGTCGGATACCAACTTTTTGATCCGTTCCAAGGGGACAGTAATGCCTTCAATCCGATTAGAAGATTCGGTACTTTGAATAATGGCTGCCTGTCGTAGCGTTTTTATCACTTGCGGTGATTGTTCTTTAAATAATTTTTGTTTTCCTTTATATTCTCCCAGAAGCCGAATAGTCTGGAGAAGCCCTTGATTAATTAGTTGCTCCTCGATAAAACCTTCCCTAAATGAATTCATTTGTCTTTTAAAATAGGATAATTTACAATAATTATATCCGAAGTTAAGATATGTGGGAAGTCCGATTGTTAATGATATCATCGAGAAAAAAAACCTCCCTGCAATTAGGGAGGTATCAATGTTAGAACAAGAGATGTTCGAGTTCCTTAGAAGACTGAATTATGGAGTTATTGGTGATGCCAATATCCAGAGATTCCAATTCTTGAAGCAGTTGGTTTTGCTTCCTGTTATGCAGCCGTGTAGCAATTGCTTGCAGTGCTGAGATTAATTCATCCACAATCTTGATAGAATCACTTGTGAACTCAAGCGTTAAACATTCGCCTTCATCAAAGATGGAGATATATTCAACGGGGGTTAAATCTGGTCGGCTGTTAGCTGCAATTAAAACCGACGAATCTAGCTTGATCCGGGT
This sequence comes from Ancylothrix sp. D3o, assembly GCF_025370775.1. NCBI lineage: Bacteria > Bacillati > Cyanobacteriota > Cyanophyceae > Oscillatoriales > Microcoleaceae > Ancylothrix > Ancylothrix sp. D3o. The sequence goes on from NZ_JAMXEX010000093.1 coordinate 2,573, forward strand.
ATTAGTTGATTTTTGCATGGGAATACCTGCTGATTAAAGTTCGGTAATTGTTGATTAGGGGAAAGTTTAGATATGGGTATCCACAGAAGAATACGCCATTTCTAAATACTCGTGTTTAGCCGACCACTGCTGATAAGCAGCAATTTCAGAAGGACTCATTTTTTTAGCTAGGGCTCTACGAATAGCCGCAATTATTTCCTCAGCTTTGGGTTGGTTCATGGTAAAATAGGGATGGGTTTTTTTGTCTTTTCAC
>NZ_JAMXEX010000094.1 GCF_025370775.1 Ancylothrix sp. D3o
CATTATCTCTATGAAGATTACCAGGAATCTTACAGAGACAATGAAAAACTAGATTGGGTAATTGTTGGTGGAGAAAGCGGGCCTAATGCTCGTGTTTGTCAGGTGAAATGGATTCAATCAATTGTTAATCAATGTGAGCAAACTGGCACCCCAATCTTTGTCAAACAACTAGGTTCTAACTCCAACCTAGAAGTTAAAGGCAAAGGTGATAATCCTCAATTATGGCCACAGTCCCTTCAGTTTCAAGAGTTCCCATCAATTTTATGATTATCTCCTTTTCAATCACATCCAAACTTGCTAAAGAAAAGGGGGTGGATGATCCGCTACTCACCGGCACCAAAACTGTTACCCGCAGATTGTGGAAACAGAGCACTGCTGAGAAATATCAACGGATTTTCAAAAACCAAGAGGTTGTTTATGCTTGGGACAATGCCCCCTACGTTCTTGGTTCAAAACAAATCGCCACAATCATCCTCACTCATCAACCGTACCAAGAAAAGTTAGGTGATATGCCAGAAAATGATCTATTAGCAGAAGGGGGGTTATGGGGAACCAAAGATGAATTCATCCGCTGTGTTTGTAAAGGGAAACCCAATCCTGATTTAGTGGTTTGGGTATGTCGGTTTAAAGTAGTTAACATCATCAGAACTTTATGATCACAGCAACCGATCTGTTTGCAGGGTGCGGTGGTAGTTCCATCGGCTTTACAATGGCCGGTGGAACCGTAAAACTCTCCCTGGATCACTGGCAGAGAGCAGTAGAAACGCATAGCCATAATTTCTCTCTCTGTATCAATGAATGTGTTGATATCAGCAATTGCAATCCCCGAAAATATCCCCGCACCGAAGTATTGATGGCCTCCCCAGAATGCACCCATCACTCAATTGGTAAAGGTAAAAAGCGAGAAACGGGGCAACTTTCCTTGTTTGAAGACCCACCCATCAATGAAAGTGCAGACCGCAGCCGGGCCACAATGTGGGAAGTCCCCCGGTGGTGCGAAATTCAATCACCGCTAATCGTCATTGTTGAAAATGTGGTAGAGGCAATGGAATGGGCTTACATTGATGCCTGGTTTCTTGCCATGCAAAACCTAGATTATAACTGGCAAATTCTCTCTTTGAATTCTCGCTTTTTCCCACCGACCCCCCAGTCGAGAGACAGAATTTTTGTGGTGTTCTGGAAAAAAGGCATTACCAAACCAATTTTAGACTTTCGTCCACCGTCAATCTGCTCTAAATGTGGCGAAATCCAAGCTATCCAAACTTGGAAAAATCCACACAAGCACTACGGTAAATATAAACAACAATATTATTACCGTTGTCCGCTTTGTTACCAGCCGGTTGAACCAAAAACTACACCGGCCTATACAGCAATCAATTGGTCAATTCCCATCACAACCATTGGGGGACGCAGCCGACCACTAAAACAAACCACAATCAACCGAATTAAGAAGGGGCTAATCAAACTCGCATCCCCACAGCCATTTGTTTTAGCCACAGACCGTACCCACAACCTCACTGATAAAGTGTGGAGCCTTAATCAACCCCTCCCCACCCAAACCACAAGACAAACATTAGCATTAACAATTCCCCCCTTTATTGCAAGCTATTACAGTGCCTCGGACTGCATTTCACCACTATCCCATCCTATACCTACCATTACCACCCATGAACGCCATGCTCTAATATGCCCTCCAGCTACTACGGAAACAAACCTAGAATCCGTCGTTTCAAACTGTGGATTTCGGATGCTGGATGTAAAGGAAATTCAATCAACTATGGGATTCCCCCATAATTACACGCTCACCGGCACTAAACGAGAACAAATTAAACAACTTGGCAACGCCGTAACTCCGCCAGTCATGGAATGGATTGCCAAACAAATTTTCCAAGTTCTATAGCCGTTGGCAAAAGAACCCCTATATCTAAACAGATTGCCCCCATTATTCTCTCTCACCTACCTTACCTTTGAAAAGTCGCTGGATATGCCATAGACCGGCAAATACAGAAAAAGAATTATGGTCAACCAAAAATGAATTCATCCGCTGTGTTTGCCGAGGGGCACCCAATCCTGATTTAGTCGTTTGGGTATGCCGGTTCAAAATTGTATCTTTTCTTTACGTTAGGCTAGTTTAATAAATTATTAACTGGCCAAAAAGGTACATTCCTGTGGTATCGTATTGGAAGGAAATGTGAATTTCTTTTAGAGTTCTGCCGGCTGGCAGTCATTCTAAATCCAACATTTCTCTTTAGAGTTTTGCCGACCGGCACCCACTCTAAATAAATGACCGATATCGCCTCCAGCAAACTACAGTTTAATTCAAGGTAAATACCGACGAACCAAACTTAATCAAGGTAATCAAAGAATCCAGCGTAATCAAAGAATCCAGCGTAATCAAAGCAATCAAAGAATTCAGCGTAATCAAAGTAATCAAAGAATCCAGCGTAATTAAGGTAATCAAGGTAATCAAAGAATCCAGCGTAACCAAAGTAATCAAAGAATCCAAGCGCTTTTTTAGTACCGAGTTGAGCGTGGTGGTTGGCTTTGTGGCAACCACAGTCACAGCGGAAGTTAATTAGATAACCGGCCTCCTTAACGAACCATTGAACACAAGCATGGTTAAAGATGCCACTCCGGAGCTCACGCTACAATTCGGTACTTACGGAAATCAAAGAATCCAAGAATATCAAAGTAATCAAGCTTTCCAAAGAATCCAAGAATATCAAAGACTTCAAAAAAAATACTGAAAACTGTTCCAAAAAAAGTTTTTTACTCCACGCGGAGTGAACAACTTGCGATAATCAACGAAGCTA
>NZ_JAMXEX010000095.1 GCF_025370775.1 Ancylothrix sp. D3o
TTTAGCTGGCATAGACGGGCCTAATAAATTGCATAAATTTGTTTTTTCATTATACATTATAAGTGCGTAACAGCTTAGACATTTTTATAATGAGCAGCGAAGACCCTTTTTTGGTGTCCGTGATGAGTCGTCGGCAACTTTACCCGGTTAATGGTTCAACAGAAGAGGGAATTTACATCTACTCGCCTGAAGATATCATTCTACAAAAACTCAATTGGTACAAACTTTGGGACAGTCGCCAAAAGCAATGGATGGATGTGTTGGAAGTTTTGAAGGTGCAAAAAGACCAACTCGATCTTGCTTACTTATACCGATGGGCTCTTAAACTTGAACTAGCAGATTTGCTGATTAAAGCGATGTTTCAATCAGGATATTAACAGATTTCTATACATAGAGTATTAGTGGGTTAATCTGCCGCTAACCCGCCCTAAATTAAGCCAACTGTTGGCAAGCATTCCAAGCAAACGCTTTTAAAAACCGGCCCTGCCAAATGCCTAACTTGTGCCATACCAGTTTTTAATAACCAGTTTCCCACTCATCCAATATTCAAGCCTCGCCTTGAGGATATTCCCAAGGTGGAGCAGCAAACAATCGCATCCAACCGGCATCCCTACTCAATAAGAGTTTGGCCAATTTTTTCTCAAGCGGTATTGCTCGGATACTCAACAATTAAGCCAATTGTTTACAAGCATTCCAAGCAAATGCTTTTAAGAACCGGCGCTGCCACAGTCCTAACTTTCTCCATACCAGGCTTAAATAACCATCCGTCGCCCACTCATCCAACATCCGAGCCAAGCCTTCAGCATATTCCCAAGGTTCTGAAGCAAACACCCGCATTACCCCAGCACCCCATTCAATATCCTCATCTGAATAAGTCTGTGGTGTCGGTGGAGGAGAGGCCGGTGGTGGAGCTTGATTATTGGCCATTTCTTCCAGTACCTCTGGTAAATAGATTTCAGCAAAGAACCGAGCAGTGTCATCTAGTTGTGGGGGTGTTAGTTTTCCTTTTAAAGCTTCTATAAGGGAAATTAACACCCTCTTCACCGGCTCAAACCCACCCATAACACCGGCCATCTGGCTGATCCTCCCCCGCGTCACCCCTACCGCCGCTGCAACCGTAGAAGTGGTACAGGCAACACCGGCAGCCAGAGCATCCCACATAGAAGCGATCATGGCCCTTTCACGCTGTACCCCCTTAGTTGCCGCCGCCAAACAGATATCGGCGACATCAATAAATTCAACCGTGCAGCCAGGATAAAACCGTTGTAGTTCAATGGCCACATTCTGAGGATATTGGTCAGATACCAGCCAGCAGGTCTTAGGTTTATCTGATAATTGTGCTCTTAACCGGCCAACTAATTGGACAACTTCAGCCATCACTAATCTTTCCACCCACCGGCCAAAACTACCACCAAGATGTGTAGGTTCAACAGCTTGACCCCTGGTTGCAGCCCACTCCATCGCTAGTGCACCGAGGTTTGGTAGTGGGGAACCGATAGCAATTAACTGGTCACAATCACGAAAAGCATTGCTACCTCGGTTATCAAGAAACCAGTAGCCAGAAATTGAATTTGAAATATTGGTCAGATATTTCTTGAACTCAATTATGCCGGTGCTCTCAGGGAAGAATTGTGTGAGTGAAGTTATTAAATGGTTAATTCTCTGTTGTTGGCTGAACACACCCTCTGTTTCTCGGTTCATCCCGCAACTGCCCACGCCAGCCACTATCTTAATGGTCAAATTTGAGTAATTAGCCTTCTCCTCTTCAATCGCCAAAATCGCATTCTTATTGATGCCGGTCATCATGGCTAAATCAGCCGTACTGAGGGTGGCATCCAACCAGATATTGACACCCACTGCTGCTGCTGTTTTTTCGTGTCGGTAGTATGGTACAGAAACCGTAAAATTCCACTCATGGTCAATGCTAATACTTACTCTCTTACTCCGACCAGAAAGTGCCTTAAATAACAGACTGAAGTAATGGGGATGCCACTCATTATCAATCCACTGTTGTTTCTCTGCCGGTGACTGTATCCCAGAAAAGCTGATAGGAGGATTGATTAATTTATCAGCAGCAGCCGCCAAATTTGTTGTACTGATTAACCGATAAGTGGTATCAAAAGCGGGTAAGGTAATTAAACTTGGTAATCCCAGTAATTCTCGGAGTTCTACAAAATTCATCCCATATTTGCTATTAATTTTAGCCTTCAATAGTTTGCCATACCAATCAGCAAAGATGGGGGTGAGATAGCTATGCAATTCACTATCGTTAGCTTGCAGTGTAGCCAATGCTTTGTGTAAATCACCCCAATTAAATTGGATAATTCTGTTATTCTGAAAAACCTTACCAGGTTCATCCCAAATAGCAATAGCTTGAGCAACCGCTTTGAAATCAGATACCATCTGGTCTGGGTGTGCTCGCAGGAAATCACTATGCTTTAACTGTTGTTGCCGGTCTGCTAGAAACTGACAACTCTCAATCAATGGGCAGGCTTGGCAGATTGGGCTATCAGCACCACCGCCAATAGATAATCCTTTTTGCTGGAATTTGAGGAAGGTTTGGGTTTCAGGACAATTACCAGGAATATCTGGAGTCTCACCGGCCTTTACCCGCCTGATATAAGAGGTTCCCATTGGGGTTTTGTGCTGGTGGTCATACTTTTGGCCCTCATGGCGAGTAACAAGCCGTTCAAAATTCCTTTCAACTGGTGCAGTCGTGGGGTTTTCTGCATCATCCGATAGATAAAATACCCGGCGCATAG
>NZ_JAMXEX010000096.1 GCF_025370775.1 Ancylothrix sp. D3o
TCCTTACAAGAACAACTTGAAAAAGCTCAGGTTGCGGGAAATAATTACACACTGGTAGACATCGCTCAATTGATGGTTGATAGTTACACCGGCCCCCAAGTATCCACCAAACCACAAGCCCCCACCACCGACAAATTTACTTTAGATAAACACTTTGAGGAGACTTATGGTGTGAAACCGGCTGAGTTAGTAGAGGGAAGCCGGCTGCATTTGCTGTATGAGAAGTTGAAAAGGGAACGGGGCACCGGCATCTATTTGCTGGGAGAGACTTATCGGATGTGGTTGGCGGAAGCAGAAGCAGCCCAAGAAGGCCGGTTAGACATTGAGATAGAAGAGGGCGATGACGAAAAAAAAAGGGAACTCGCAACCTTGGCAACCGAAGATATGGAATATCTGGGGAACATTATCCAGACAGCGATCACAGAGACTCCGAGAGCATTTGGACGACGGTTAATCACCGGCTTCTCTCCGAGTTCAGTCAAACAAATCAGCGGCTCGCCCTCGAACTGACCCGAAAGCTGCGTACTGAATTTTATGAACTTGTGCAAAATCGGTTAGTTGAAATTGAACACGAGGCCAACAGAGAAAACCGATTTCTACAACAAGAACTACAACTAACCGAAGAGGAGCTTTATAAGAAGGCACAAACTCACGGTTTTCTTACCACCGGCAGCACAGCAATCTCAATGATGATGGGTGGTGCAATCGGCCCTCTAATTTTCCCGAACCCAACCCCATCTATCTCAATTGCTGCCGGTGGCATCCTCATCGGTATCCCATTGGCCGGTGTACTAACAATAGTTCTCAACAAAATTATGTGGAGACAGGATTATGACGACTAACCAAACAATCACTTTGCCTGCTGAAGTTTACTGGACTAAACGTATCATTTACAAGCGGCAGTACAGCGGTATCAATGATGGTCTGTGGTGGAATAGACTCTCTAGTTTTACCAAATTCTGATGAGCGCGATTTCTTAGGGAGCCGGTGCAGCAATAATTGGATTTTCTTTGACCCTACCATCAACGTTTTTCTCAATTAAATCATCTGGAGACAAGATTATGACGACTAAGCAAACCAAAAAACTATCGGCTGAGATTTATTGGTCAAAACAGATTATCAGCCACATCAGAGAACTCATTAATAACAGCCAAGCCGGTGATGAATTCGTTGGAGAAATCCTTAAACAGTATCAAACAGGCATAATACCAACGGCCCAATGGTATGTACAGAAGTTAGCCTCCCCCAACGAAACCTATCCCACCAATTTAGATTACGAAGTGATTGGTACGTTAATTGAAGGGTTCGTGGCATTCCTCAAAGAAAAACATACTCTTCAAACTCAACCATAATCATGTCACCCTACCAACCTCAATCAGAGCTTGATTCTTTCAAGTTAGGTGAAAACCAAGCGTTTCAATTCTTCGATACCTCCCCCTCAGATATTGTGGAAATCGAAGCCGAAGAAATCATTAACAATTCCTCTACCAATCAACCTACTTCCACCTCCCACAGTACCGTAACATTCGTTGCTAAAACTCGTACCCCCTGGATTATGGTGATTGCCGGTGGAACGTTAGTCAGTATTGCGTGCATCAGTTTCTTCCTACTCGGATTAAACACCGGCCTCAAACTCAATCAAACCCAACCGATTCATCACAACAAATAAGGAGAAAAATCATGTTTGGACTATTAGACAAAGCCATGTCTGTTGCCACCGGCGCCATGATGGGATATCTAGTTTCAATACCAGGGCTGGCTACTGTTGGTGCAATGAACATTGGAGGGGTGATAGGAGCCGCCACTCTTATGGTTAATCCCACCTTAATTTTCATGTCATTTACCCTGGGAGCAATTCTTTTATCACCGTTCTTTTTAGATTGGGGTGCAGAAGAAAAACCTACCCCAACTAATTCAGTAGAACGAGTGTGGGCCAGTGTAAAAATCAGGAATTGAAGAGGGTAAAATGTACGACTTGAATGCGGCAGGATTTATTCAAGATCCGCCACCAGAACATCCATTGGGTAAACAGCAATCTCCCAATCAAAATGAATCTACGGTTTTCTTTGCGAAAACGGGGTCAAGAGAGGAAATACCAGGGGACAGGACGAATAAACGAAAAGAAGAAACTGAACGCCAGAAACTATTAATTTTCTTGATGTGTTGCTTTTCAGTATTTGCCGCCATAAGCACTGCCGGTGTTCTCCTAATGGGTACAGCAACCCCAACAATTGCCGAAGGTTCATCCGAGTTAATTGGTGAACTGGATGCAAATAAAGCCCTCCTCGAAAGCTTGGTTGTTACTGACTTTAAACCAAATGTCACGAGCAGTAATTCAGTTGGTCAACTACAAAAGCTCTGGTTGAATATTGGCTCAAAAGAACGCTCAACAGCGAAAGACCGGCTCAGTAAATCAGGAGATATTTGTAACAGGTCTGATCAAACAATTACCACCTGTCTTTATCAGAGACAAGCAGAGGCAATTCAACCATTAATCTGGCGGATTGCTGCCGGCGAAAAGTTTGTCCTGGTGAGCCTGGATAAACCACTCAAACTAACCAAAGATAAAAAGTTAGACAAGAGCAGTGCGGAAACACCGGCCTATCCAGAATTAGCGATGTTTACGGCGTTGGGATGGTTGATGGGGAATAACCAAGCCAATTACGAAACCGCGTATGATTTCGAGTTCGGGTTAGCTGGGCTGGAAACATTACAAGGTGATTTAGC
>NZ_JAMXEX010000097.1 GCF_025370775.1 Ancylothrix sp. D3o
CAAACTTTAATGATACCTCTAATCCTATTTCGAGTTTACGACGTTCTGAATCCATAGTATAACCTCCTTAAGTTCCTGAAAATATAAACCAAGTAAATCATAACTTGTAAAGCTCTTGATTTGACGGGGTGAGAAAAAAGCTAAAAAGACTAGGGCTGGCATTAGAGCCGAGGATAGTAAAAATATAAGGTTTTTTCTTGGGGAAAAGAACGGGCAAAAAAAGGTTAGATTAGTTTTTATTAAATGCCCCACTTCAGGGCGATAAAATACCCCTCAAATCCTGATATTTTAGTTATTGATGGTGTTATTAAACTTTCATAGATAAATCAGTATAAAAAAATTAAATTTCCTGTTTCCACAAGTAGAGATGTTCGGTAAAGGTGACTTTTTTACAAGATTAGGCTGCATTATTTCAAATAATTCCTAAACCGGCCTGATACTTTGGGTTGATAAAAAGTTTTGAGTATTGCCCAAGAAGCGAAGATTCCCAAGATTTCCTTATCGAATGCGCCAAAGCTCAAAACATAAACCGGCCACCTTCCCAACTAGAAGGGGTACCTCAGTTATAATTACCCCAAACAGCACAAAAGCTTATGTTGCCGGTGAAAACGAGTGGCTCATTGGTTATTTCAAGGAAATCCTAAATATTATCGGCTGCGGGACGTTATCCGTGATTCTGAGCAAATGCCTTGGCTGGTGACCCGCTATAGCAAAGGGATGGCCGTTGGGGATGCGGTATTGAGTTGGCAGGCCGGTGACATTCGATGAGGGGATGATGCCGGTGTTTGAGGGAGCGAGAATTCAGCCTGAGCCTATGAGTTCTTAGACAAGTTTCGGATGTCATGGGGCCGGTGGAACTCCGAGGGCCGGTGAACCTAGAGAAGCTAGGGAACGTAAAGAGGCCGGAGGAACTCCGAGAGCCGGTGAACATATAGAAGCTGCGGAAGGTAAAGAGGCCGGTGAAACGCTCGAAAATTCTTAAACTTATGGCTTTTTCAGGCCGACACAGAGAAAATGTAAATTATCGACAAACCAGGCAGACAGCGACCAATCTCATATCCCACCGGCACCCAACAAAAACATGAACAAATTATGGCACCGGCACTCCGAAGCCAGTTCGCTCTTACAAATCCAGACCACCAGCACCAGGGGATGTCACAGATCCGATTTTTGTAGAGACGCCAAGAGTTTTTGTGATGCCGGTGGATGAAAGAAGGCAGGTGGATGCAAGAGAGCTAATGGATATTGAGATGCCGGTGGATGCAAGAAGGCCGGGGGTTTTTGGGAGGTCAGTGGAGCGTGGGGGGCCGGTGGAGCGTGGGGGGCCGGTGGAGCGTGGGGGGCCGGTGGAGCGTGGGGGGGCCGGTGGAGGTAGAACCGACCCTTCCATTGGCGAACTAGAAGCCGAACCTAACCTTTGAGTCACCAGTATTGAATGGCTCAACAGTGAACTAAAAGCCGATTTTGATTCACCGGCACCGATGGATATTGGAAGACCGAGGGATGCCGTAATGTAAGCAAATACTGGATGGGACAATGGATATTCCGAAGCCGGGGGATCTGCGAGCAGCCGGTAGGTTCATCCATCGGCCACCTTTATCATCACCCCCACTGGCGATACTTTATTGGGCGGGCATTCCATAGCTCAAGAGCCAACTACAAACCCCGCAAGATTAACTGGCATCCTTGAATTAAATGGGGCCGGTGAACTTGCCTGCACCCTTGGATATTCGGGAGCCGGTGGAACTCCACTCGGACGATGGATGTTCGCTTTCCGGTGGATGAAGGTGGATGTTATTTTCCCTAATGGCTTAAGGCTTGGCCAAGCGTTGTTTTAATTCCTCCTCTAATTCTTCCAATTCCAGATCCCAAATAAAATCGTCTACAACTGTGGTAACCCACTCTTCAAAATTATCTCGAAGTTTATCTGCGTTCTCAATTTTACAATTCCCTCCCTCCTTTATTTGTTTATCGATATCCTTCTTCAATAGTTCGCACCATTCTTCAAATGTCAATTTTAATAAGACCTCTAATTTGAATTCTAGTTGACGACGTTCTATATCCATAGTAAAACCTCCTAAAGTTTCTTCAAATATCAATCAATTTTATCATAACTTGTAAAGCTCTTGAGCCTAGGTGTGGCAAGAGGGCTAAAAGCACTATGGGTCTAAAACGGTTTGGATTGTGAATAATACCCTGTCCTAAAAAATGTTACCCCATTTTTACCAGACGCACCCCTTCCGAGCGATTAAATACCCCTCAATTTCTGACCACTTCAGTTATTGGTGGGGTTATTACAACTTCATAGACAAATCAGGAGAAAAAGATTAACTCCCCTGTTTCCACAAGTACAGATGTTCCGTAAAGTTGACTTTTCTACAAGATTAGACTGTATTATTTCAAATAATTCCTAAACCGGCCTGATACTTTGCCTTGATAAAAAGGTTTGAGGATTACTCAAGAAGCGAAGATTCCCAAGATTCCCTTACCCAGTGGATCAAAACTCAAAACCGCGCACCGGCCACCTTTCAAACCAGGATCGCTAACTTAGCTATAATTACCCCAAACAGCACAAAAGCTTATGTGGCCGGTGAAAACAAGTGAAACTGTGAAACGTAAAGAGGCCGATAGAACGCTTGGAAATTCTTAAACTTATGGCTATTGGGGGCCGGCATAGACAAAATGTAGA
>NZ_JAMXEX010000098.1 GCF_025370775.1 Ancylothrix sp. D3o
GAATCCCAGGCGGGCAAGTCGATATTTTAGGGAAAGGTTCTAAACTTCGCCACATCCTTATCTCTGAACAATTGTGGAAAGATTTAGTATCAACACGCAAAAAGGCCGGTTCAACCATGCCGGTGTTTCCTACTAAATCAGGCCGGCATTATGCCGCAAGTAATGTTGTCCGAATTGTGAGGGCAGCTGCTAAAAGGGCCGGTCTTGAACAAAAAGTATCACCTCATTGGTTGCGTCATGCCCACGCTTCCCATTCGTTAGATAGGGGTGCTCCTCTACATCTGGTACAAGCAACTTTGGGACATTCCAGCATTTCAACAACAGAGCGCTATCTACACGCTAGACCAGATGATAGTTCATCCCGCTATTTACCTAAAACTTAGGGCTTTGACAGGGGAAAAAAAGCTAATTTTGTTCGACAAATGTTACCAAAACAACCAATATTTGTTTTAATATATAAATCAACCTTTAAGCAAAGCAAAAAATGGCGTTATTACCTAATGAAACGTTAACGACAGTCCTCATGTTACAGAGGGAATTATTAGAACGACTCAATGCAGCGACAGCAACAGAATATGAACTGCTAGAAGTTTATGGCGAAACTGATGAAACTGCCGATTATTTCGATCTACTTCAGAATGCAAAAGAAAGAGTAGATACATACTACACACGCTTCTATGTAACACTGCGGCGAGTGTATAATTCCCAACCAGTGGCTGACCGTGATACCCTAGAAATACTAGCCCGATCTATTGACGAAGCGGAGGCTACCTCAGCTTCAACAGATGCCACAGTCCGAGAAATCAGGAGGGATTTTAATTTGCCATGAGTAATAAGCCTAAAATTCCGGTAGATGCAGAGACAAAAGCACGGCATATTGCCAAACTTAAAGAACTTTGTGAACGATGGGATAAGCATATTGCCGATTTAGATATCATTAATGAGCGTTTAGAGGAGCAATATCAAAATAGTGCGTTAGGTGCTTTACACCGGCGCATGGCAGAACGAAAAGCTGCAAAACAAAACGCTTCTATTTCACAGATTGAAGTTTAAAATTTATTTTATAAAAAGCGAGAAATTGAAGGCTTGAGATATTTCTCGTTTTTTTTATATTTTATGAAAGCGACGTGGTGTTAAATCATATTAAATTAAATTAAATTAAATTAAATTAGACCATTTTTTTTTAAGAGCCTCTCTCAGTCGAGATTACGTTTAGGGTAAAATAGATGAAGTTTCGCCAAAATGTTGAAGATAAAATATTGAGCGTCAAATGTTAATTTATACCCGCAAATTTAGCGTCGTTATCAAAGAATTTTTTTGTGAGGAATGGTTAGCAAGATTTAACCAAGGAGGCCGGCTTTTACAACCAGAAGAAATAGGAGCGCTGATCCGGGTATCTATAAGAATCGTTCAACAGCAGCCGGCCCCGAATGCAGAGGCGATGCGGTCTTGGTGCAGGATGCTCGGAGAGTGTAATAGCCGCAGATCGCAGAGGCGCGCAACTACTGCGAGCATACGACCGGCAGCCGTGAAGAAGAAAAACGCAAAGCGGTCGAATTGTTAGATGAGTTCGGTTTAAGTTCGGGATTTAAAGTTTATAGCGAAAAAGGAAAAAAAGTTAATTTTGTTCGACCATCCTTACCAAAAACGCCAGAATTTGTTCGACAGGAAAAAGCGGATAATCGGTCAATTCAATGGTCACAGTTTGGCCTTCTAGCTTTAAGAAACGCCACTGAGTTCCGCTACTAATACAGCCATAGATAGCAGAAATTTGATTGCCTTTTAACTCATTAAATTTCTGGGCGGCTACCATCTGGGCAATACATTGACCTATCCCAGTTTTCAAGTCGGCTTTTTTGGCTTCCAGAATTACAACGACCGGCGCTCCAATTTCCAATAATTCCGGGGAACGGCTAATGAGGAAATCACAGATGCCATTAAGACCGGCAGATGGATAATAGCGAAAACTCTTCGCCAGAAAAAAAGCTGATTTTTCTCTCTAAAAATGTACGAACTTCTAGGAGAATAGGACTAATAATCCATTCAGAGCGAGCCTATCAGATGCCGCTCTTCGGTAGCAAGTGGTACACTTTCTTGTAAAAAAGCTGTTAACGTATTACTTGTAACACTTGGGTCAATAAAAGGGAAAAAGCGGACATTTTCAACAGTGGTTAATCCAAATGCTTGGCCCGACCTTTCCGATGGTATTAAAATCGCTATAGAGCATAATTTATGAATCTGTATTAAAGGAAGGGTGAGGGAAGGTTTTTCAAGCATCAATTAGAGAGGAGAAGCTGACTGAATTCAGTATAATTTATTTCCATCAACCAGCCGGCTCCCCCCAAAAGCTTTGAATAGATGGAGCATATTCTGAATTATCAGGAGAAGAGGCCGGTTGTGCCACATAACGGGCTGAATTTTCCATTGCTAAAATTCGGTCTGTATCTCTTACAAATAATGGCGTAATCAATTCCCGTTCTTGGAGGAAATCTTGTAGAGTCAACTTTAAACAGCCTCTCGGTAATGATAATGTTGAAAAATCTTCACCCGCCCGCTGGATATCCAAAAAAACATCTTCTGAGACAGAATTTTCCAACTCATTCATTAATTCAGGTGATGGTTGAAGCTGCAACTGAGCTAACAAATTAAAAACCTTTTCGCTTTTCCTCGTAGCCGCA
>NZ_JAMXEX010000099.1 GCF_025370775.1 Ancylothrix sp. D3o
GTAATGGTTCCGCTAATGCCAGAACAACTGGGACATCATTACCTTTTTTGGACGCTTTCATAGGCGGAAACGGGACAGTAAACCCATACTTGGTGTTTTTATCTTCCCACAGTCTATGGGGAACTTCCACACAGGCAATAAGGCCCTACCGGAGTCCGGTAGCGTTCTTCAAATAAGCCATCTCTGGTAAACATCCATTTACCCAAGGGTAACAGCCCGACGGCCAGGAAAAATGCGATTAAGCGAGGATCGCCGTTTGAGAGGTTGCCCCCCCCCAAACGGCAAAAACTCTAGTTGTGGCCTATTAGGCGCAGTCTCTCAAGCGAAAGTGTGAATCGCAGGAGGATTTGAACACTTCTCAACATTCAAGCCGAAGCTGATTGGGGAAGTTAAATTTTTTGGGAAGTCGTAAAAAACTAGCTAACAATTGGGGAGGATTCGGTCGCCAACGACCAGCATAATACCATATGACAAAGGTATAAACATCCTTCATATAATAAACCTGAATATCTCGCATGGCACTGAAAGCAGCATCCTTGAGACGAACTTGTACAAAACCGTTATATATTCTGTAAGTGAGAAACGTAGACAAGCTGCTAAGCAAATTTCTGTTTTTTTGACTAATCGTAGTCTGGCTATGAAAAGTAAAACGAATACCATTAAAAGGACAATTTTTGTACTCCGCTCGACTCATTTCTAATTGACTCATCTCGAAAACATACCACAATAATTGGCGCTGAGAGGGTGATAAGGCAAACCACCAATTTAAAGAGGGCTTATTATATTTTCTCATAGTTTTATTTTATATTTAGTAGCATTGGCGATCCTTAATCGCTACTTACTATTTTAGCACAATATATATTTTTTGGCAACTTTCATTTACCCAAGGGTCACAGCCGGACGGTAATGAAGTAAGGGCTAAGAAAAAATAGTGGTATGGAAAGAACCGTTTACTTCGTTCTAAAATACGAGTAAACGGTCACTTCCTTAGTTTTTACTTGCTACCCACCTTATTTACGGAAATAAAATCAGACAGTTTGATTTTTAAGCTCGATAACACCAAAACAGCCGTTTTTCCAACGTTTATGGTATTAATTGCCCAAAACGGATAGCCTTTATGAATCATTTCTCTATTGACTTCGTACAAGTCGCCTAACCATTCCTCGCGCCGCTCTTCCGGGAAAAGATATGCTATTGGACTGGCAACCCATCGACTAGCCCACGTTTCAGAAGGCTCGAATCGCTTGTACTTGCGAAGCTTTTTTTCTAACTTCGATCGTTTTTCTAATTTTTCTAAGCGAGCAGTAACTTCTTCTATAGAAGGTTCCAACTCTTCTAAAAAATAACCTAACTCTTCAAGCTGTTGGATTGAGAGAGTAGTCTGGCTGCCATGAGAAGAGATTGGCTCGGAAAGACTGGATGGCTTCAAGGGTGTCCATTCCACTTCCTGTGAGTTTGTAATAACGCCGTCTGGCTCCCCCTCTTTCCTCGCGTCTTTCATCTCCCCAACGGGATTCAATAAGGCCCTTTTTTTCCAAGGAATGGAGAACAGGGTAAAGAGTGCCGAGTCCCATTTGGCGCTTACCTTGACTAGCTTGCTCCACAGCCTGCGGAATTTGTAGACCGTAGAGTTCCTTGTTGTAGAGGGCATATAAAACGGTTTCTTCTCTGGGCGAAACTTCGACATAAATTTGTCCTTTTCCTTTATTCATAGTTTTCTTGCGTTCCCTTATTACTGTTTTGTCTATAAAACATTATACCTTAAAAATTTGATAGTTGCCTGGACGAGATAGAAGAGTGCTTAAACTAGAGAGTCATTAGATAGCAAGCAGGCAAAGTCAAATAAATACCAATTATTTGACTTTGAATGAAAGCCAATTGAAAGTAGGGTTTCAATCGCCTGAACTCCTTGCTGGGCATCGGCTTAGGGTCGCAAAATCTTCTACTTTTGGGTTTTTATGAGGAAAACTACCGTTCGCTCGTTTTTGTTTTTCAGCTATGGGGCCGGTTAAAGAGGTCACTTCTTGGAGTTGTGTTAGCTTGCTCGTAATATGGCCCCATGTCCCCCCTCAAGAGTGCTCTTTTGGCACGACTGTGCGCTACCACAAGCCTCTCTTAAATGTGCTAAGGCCGGCATTTAATAGCAGACTTAAGGGTAAAATGGCCAACAGAATACACCGGGCAAAGACCGCTGCTCCAGACGACGGACTTGGGCCCGATGAGTGAAATGGCCACCACAACACACCGGCCTGCGGTTTGATGGCGAATAAAATGCCATCCCCTACCGGCCACATAGCCCAATATGGACATCCAACTATCGTCCCTCTGAGCTTCGGCGCGATTTAGTCAATAAAATCAAACAACTCAATAGTCAGCTTAAAGCCGCCAAAGATTCACTGACATCAGCTTCTGTGGAGGGGCTTGTGAATTTGCGCTTATAGCCGTTGGATATTCAGATGTCTGTGGGTGCAATGATAAAAACGAATATTCACTTGTCCGAAGGCTGGATATAGAAGTGCCGGTATATATTGAGGGGTCGGTAGCTCTGCATCTTGCCGATAGATGTGTTCATAAAAGCGAATATTTAGGGCTTGCTGAATAAGTTAGGAAAAATCGCGCTCGCTCCGCCAGCCGTAGCCATCGCACTTGATGGGTGAT
>NZ_JAMXEX010000100.1 GCF_025370775.1 Ancylothrix sp. D3o
TTAGCTGGCATAGACGGGCCTAATAAATTGCATAAATTTGTTTTTTCATTATACATTATAAGTGCGTAACAGCTTATCTTCGGTTGCCAATACTGCGAGGTCCCTTTTTTTTTCGTCATCACCCTCTTCTATCTCAATATCTAACCGGCCTTCTTGTGCTGCTTCTGCTTCCGCCAACCACATCCGATAAGTTTCACCTAACAAATAGATGCCGGTACCCCGTTCCCTTTTCAACTTCTCATACAGCAAATGCAGCCGGCTTCCCTCCACTAACTCAGCCGGCTTCACACCGTAAGTTTCCTCAAAATGTTTATCTAAAGTAAATTTGTCTGTGGAGGCTGGTGGTTTCTCAATGGTGGTTTGTTGGGGGGCCGTATAACTATCGACCATCCATTGAGCAATGTCCACCAGTGTGTAACTGTTGCCGTCAGCATTTGCTTTTAACAATTGTTCTTGCAGGGATGTGAATACACTAGCTACATCGATTGCATTTCCAAAAACTTTGGAACTGGGGTCAATATTTCCTTTGCCATCAACTTGCAGGCCAAGCACTGTACACGCTTGTTCTATCTGTAGTTTGTCCGTTTTTAGATGCGTTGCTATTTCTACGATTCTCATTTTCTTGCTCCTTCAGATGGTCTAGTAAATATTTGAGGGCTTGTTGATGGCCCGGATGAGTTATCTCTGGGAGAATTGCAGTTAATGCCGTTTTTAAATCGCCTCCGCCTGTCCTCTCTTTGAACACTACTTCAAAGGATCTCGCATGGCCGGCATCCACCACCTTTGTCCGGTATTTGTTGTATGAGTACGAGAAAACCTGAATTCCTACCCATGCGTAAATAATCGTTAAAACATCCACGCATGAGAATGGTTCGTTTGCTCTGTCATATTCTTCGATTGGTAGTTGGCATTCTCTTATCCACTTTCTCAAGGTGGCGTAAGAAATATCCAGCAAATCGCAAAGCTGACTTTTATTGAATCCCCCATATTTGTACAGAATTGCTCTCGGTAATTTAGGCATCCATTTATTTATGTCCTCCTGGTAATAGGTTAAACAGTGGAAACCGCACTTCCAATTGACATCTAATCGGGTTCTAATTAGCTTCTGCCGTATAATTGGCTCAGTTTTACTAAAAGCGACCCTAACTTTCAATAAAAGTTGCTTGGCTGCCATATCTAACCCAATTCGTTTCGGATCAGAACCGCAGTTTCAGTGCTGATATTTATTAAAACTCCCTGAAACCAAAGCTGGCAAGGGGTTTACCTCAAATAGCGGGATAATTTTTTATTTTTTATGCTTTATATATTTTTAGAAAATTGTCAAGCCTTCTACCCATTTCTGGGGGATATTATTGGGGCGATGTTATTAAAGTAAAAATTAAACTATCTGAAAAATTGTCAAGTAGTTTACCCGAAAGTTGGGGAGAATTTTTTGGAGATGATGCTGTTGTGGATTGCTTGGGAGGGTAGAGACGTTCTACCAGAGGAGAAAAGTAAGATAACAGTTCGTCTGTACAGGCGAAACGTCTCTACCGAGGAGTATTAAAAAGTTTGGATGCGGTACTGGATTCGGAATCCCAAACCCCAAAGGATTGAGTAGAGGATGTCAGCAAAACCGGCCACAATTTTTAGTTTGTCTGGTATATGACCGCAAGCGTCTGGTTCCCAGTACCAATGATCTCTAACGGTGTCATAGTTTATGGGAATGCCAAAGACAACATACCAGCGAATGAATTCACACAGGCAAGCATTGCGGTATTGAGGATATTCACTGGTGACGCCATATAAGCGGGGTATCCACTTCCGGCAGAAGCTATCAACAAATTGTTTGTTGTGGAGTTTATAGTCTTCATCTTTGGTCGGTAGTTCAGTGATTTCTAGGGGAATGCGTTTCATTAGATAGCTTGTTAGTTGTTCCCCCAGCATGGCATTGAGTTGGGTCGGATCTGTATTCTTTATAATTTTGCTGATTCGTTGGTTAGGTCTGATTCTATTGAACCACTCTCTTTCATTCATTTTTTTTACCCCAAGCACTATTGAAGAGTAGTTTTATTAAACCAAATCTCATCCCCGTCGTGGAGTAAAAAATATTTAGTAGCCACTCAATCTTCCAGCGGGGAGTAAATTTATAAGAATTTTCAGGTGAACGGTAAAAATAATGATGGTGTTAGTTTGGGGAGCTACCGAATTTTCTGTAAAGACGCTGGCAAAAATTATGTTTTACACCGGCACCGGCACAAATAAATCTCCGGGTCGGTGGATGACGCTACCAGATTCAACTATTCAACAGAGACGCCGGCCTGCCAAAAATATCTACTATTTATAAGGTGATGCCGGTCTGTCAAAAATATCTACTATTTATCAGGTAATGCCGGTCTGTCAAAAATATCCAGAAGCTAATCACCGACATCGACCTGTTTAAAATATTCGGCCATTCAACGGTGACACCGGCCTCTTTAAAATATCCCACCATTGAACACCGGCACCGACCTGTTTAAAATATCCAATTATTGAATGGTGACACCGGCCTGTTTGAAATATCCGACCATTCAACACCGGCACCAGTTTGTCTAAAACATCCAACAACTGAACATCGGC
>NZ_JAMXEX010000101.1 GCF_025370775.1 Ancylothrix sp. D3o
GTTCGTTTCCATTTTAGTCCTTTTTTTTTGAGTATCTTACGGATTTGTGCGGGACTTAATTCCACTTGACGCTCTTGTTTAAGCAAAATTGATAATAGTTTACTATTATAAGTTCTTTCGTCCAACGCACAGCGCTCCTCCAAATACTGTATATCGGCTTCTTGCCACGTCTTTTTTCTTCCGCTTCTTGGTGCATCCCACAGCCCATCTTCTCCTTTTAGTATCCACATCTGAAGGCTTCTTCTGACTGTATTGGCAGCCCAATTCATCCATTCTGCTATTTGAGCTACTGTCCACCCTTTTGAACTCAAGCATAGAACTTCGGCTCTTTTTCTCGTCCTTTCTGGCACTTGAAGATTTTGGCTTAACTCCCGTAGCTTTTGGAATTCTAGCTCACTAAGACTAATTTTTAATCGGGCTGGCATATTGTGATTGCCTCTTTTTTATAGGTTTTTCTATTTTACGTTTAATTAGGCACACCTACTTAGCAGTGAAGAACAGCACAACTATAAGTCAAAACAATGAGCAGAATTCAAAGGCTTGAGTTTTCTCTAAATTTTAATCCGACTCTTACAGTCCGTCTTGCTGGTGATATTGAACAGTTCACTCGTATGTTGTTTCTTGAAAGGATTCAACCCACTGCCTACCCCCCAAGAAATTGCCCTAACCAACCGACTAGCCTTGTGACTATCACCAAAACCGGCAAGCTAAAAATTGGTAGCCGAGTCATCAAGACCCTCGATATTCTATCTAGTAGTCTAAGATTACACCTTACCCCAGGAACTAAAAAACCGACACTTTGCAGGTGCCGGTTTGTAGGGTTAAGTAGGGTTAGGTTGGTTGCGCCACTCCTTGACCAATTCTTTGAAAAGAAGCTTAACGGCCTTGGAGCAACACCGGCTTTGAGCGATGCGATTGAGCGATCCTTTAATCGACCCCTTCAATTTAGACTTAGCCGTTTTGTTGAGTTTGCGGACTTGGGAAGCTTTGGCAGTACGTTCGAGACATTCTCCCAGGAGCTTAACTTTAGGGTTTTTGGTTTTGCGGCAGTAATCTAAAAAGTCTTGTGCAGTCTCAAAATCATCAAACAAAGTCTCAAGGGTTTTTTCGAGTTCCTGAACTTGCGCCGGCACCCCAGCTTTCTCACGTTGCAGCCGTTCCCTCAAATAATTGCCGATGTCATTGGTAAGGCAACCATGATTAATCCGTTGGACTTTCTCACCGGCCTTATTGGTGAACTCATAAGATGTATTGGGTTCTATCCGAGAATAAACCCAGATCCAGAGGGCAGAGCGGGCATAAGTAGAGCCGTCGGTATTTAAGCCGGACTTTTGACCGGATGACCGCTGATAAGGAGCGAAACCTAGCCGAGCATGAAAGAGACGCTCACCTTTATTTTGACGCGAGGGTTTACCGGATTCGGTGTTATTGCGTTTGGTTGTACGCAACGGCGAGCCGCTATCATTAAGGAACTGCTCAAACGGGTAAAGCTGGCTAAGAAGTATGGCGCAATGAACATCGCCAAATCCAAACCTAGTTTTAAAGACCCGCAGATATTTCTCGAATTCAGGACAGCGAAGCGCGTCACCTATCTCTCTTTCAATCTGCCATTTTTCAGAGGATGAGATACAGATTGCAAGAGCTTTTTTTTGTAGGTAATCAGTAAATCCGTGCTTACCGCTGCCAACGGTTTGAGTAAGGGCTTTGCGGTAAGTTGTAAAATGTCGCTTTTGTGTCATAGTTTCAGGGCTATAGCCACCGGCCACAAATGCCCAAAACAGCGGCCAGTCTCCGTTAGCCTGACAATCAGATTCAATTGCCTTTTTTTCCGGCCACTCTATAACTAATTGAGCCTTACCCTGGTTAATGTGGGCTGTTAAGTCTTTGGTGGCGCGTTGGTGCTGTAGGTAAAGGTCATGCAGCTTTTGAATTTGAGGGTCTTTCTGCTTGATAAAAGCGCGAGGATTTAAGAGTTTATCCCAGCCATAGATCATAAGCGCTGCGGCGTCATCTTGATCTGTTTTATTGCGCCAAAACAAAACCGATTCAGCGTAAGCGCGGAGAATATTGTTAGAAACTGCCAAGACCTCGAAACCGTGCATTTTGAGGACTTGCAACCATAGCCGGCCATCTTTACCAGTTGGCTCCAAAATGATTATGTTGCGCCCGTCTATTTTTCTAGTTAGAAACTCATTGAGGCCGGCGGTGTCGGCTTGTACAGATTGATAGATGGTAGTATTTTTGAACTCATCAGGGTCAATTGGTTTGAAATCCGACCAGCAAAAAACTGCGGTACCTCGACCAGAGTCGAGTCCGAACATTCTGATTTTTTCCATTGTTTAAGGTGTATATCGCGTGTTTTAAAGATTGCAACCGGCCTGCGAATTACCAAAGCGAACAACACCCGAAGGTGAGCCTAATTCTATCTGAAAGCCTTAATGGTTGAATCTGGTTTTTGGGAGAAAGAAAGGCGAGCCTATGAAATCCTAAAGGCAACTATTTAGAGCCTGTTTCCTGTTATAGCATTACGCGCATACGTTAGGACAATTTTTAAAAGCAGAATCCACACATTCTTGCAGAGTTTCAAACTCTTT
>NZ_JAMXEX010000102.1 GCF_025370775.1 Ancylothrix sp. D3o
TGTTATCGAAAAATCCTTTGATGTCAGCTTCTAAAACCCAAGCGCCTCTAAGTCTGCAAAGTCTTACAAAACTCTGCCTTATAGCATCTTGACAGCTTCTACCGGGCCTGAAACCGTAGGAGTTCGGTTCAAACACGGCTTCCCATTCGGGTTCTAGTGCATTAACTACTCTTGCCTGGTCGATTCTGTCACGCACGGTTGGGATGCCGAGCGGTCGTTGTTTACCGTTGGGTTTAGGTATCATCACCCGTCTGGGGGGTTCTTGATTCCCTCCGTTCCAGTTGTTTACCAGCTTCACCCTAGCTTGAGGGGTATTGACTATTTCTTTGTCAATTCCTGCCGTCGCTTTCCCTTTATTGGTTTGGGTGATTCTCCGAACTGACAGTAGTAGAGAGAGTGGCTTCTTAACATTAACTTTTGAAGACTTCTTAATCTTCTCCAGAAACCCAAGTTTTCGAGCGAGAAAGATTCTGTGACGTAGATTCTTAACCATCAAGAAGACCTTTCGCCAATTAATTTGGCGAAAGGTCTTCTAGTGGTTTCCTTAGTCCGTTTGTTGGTTTGGATTCCGACATCTAACTTGTCCTTAGATTGAGTTTCTACAGTTCGGTTTCCTTCTCATAAAACTCAAGGCAAGTCTGCTATCCCTTTCGGTCAGGGGCAAATTTTGAACCCCTATCCTCCTCATTACAGGAAGGCTTTCGCTTTTTGCCTCATCCTCTACCCCCCAGAGACTTCTGCTTTCCTTACGTTCGGCTTACCATAGGTTTCGACCTTCCTATGGACTCTGTGGGGGTTTACCCTGTTGTATCGCTTGGTTGCCTGTTCTCTCTGTAGGTGCTGTCTCTTCTGCGGTGGGAGTTCGTTCATACGTTTTGATGAGGTGAAACCATCAAAACCACCCACTTACTTTTTGGTTCGGGCCTGTCAGCCTTATTTGGCCCGTTAGGGGATGACGCAGTTTAAGCGACAGTTCACTTGCGTTCACCTTTAAGAGAATCCCTCTTGCTCCTGACTGAGGGGGGCTGTCAGCCTAGGTTACTTTCGGGGTCTGCATTCCGCCGTTTTCGTTACCTAATCGGGCGTGACCATACCATTACTGGTATTCTCCGTGAGCTTTGGGGGTATGAATCCCCGGCGTTTGGCTGGCCCTACTTACCAATTGACCAGTTCAGGTCGCGCTCCACCGGCCCCACCGCAGAAATCCGTGTCTCAATATCTAGTAGTCTTTCAAGATCCAAGGACTCTTGACGTCCACCGACACCGATGAATCAAATGGTTTTTAAGTTAATTCTTAAGTGGCCTGATTTCATCAACTAAACGAGGCCAATGATGTGATGGGTGTCTACCGAAATGCGGATAAGTGCTGGTGGTCAAAGGTAAATTGCCCAGGGTTCGTTCGGTAGGTGGGATACGGAAGGGGGCCGGTGTTTGCTTTGGGTGCCGGTGGGATACGATATTGGCTGGTGTCCGCCATAGATGCCGGTAATTTACATTTTATTTGAGCCGGCCTATGAAATCCCATGAAAAAAAACCTTTTCGAGCATGACACCGGCCTCTCCACACTCACCGATTCTTGGATCCCCACTGGCCTCTTTACACTCACCAAATCTTGGAGCGCCACCAGCACTTGAAGTTCCACCGGCCCCAAAAAGATCAAGCGAACCTTATAGAAAAGCCGGCTCCTTCTATATCCATCGGCATCTGAGTATGCACTGAGTTTGCAACATCCCTAAACTCTGCAATATCCTCAACCCATAACATCCATTGGTGCCGGTGTATCCAAGTGGCTTTGTAGTTGGCTGTTGAAAAATTTAATTTCCTCTCTCGTAAAATATTTCATTAAGCTTCCCGTGCGCGTGAATATCCTTCCTCTTTATCTATTAAGTAAGTGAACTTAATTAAACGTAAAAAACTTTGAGCTTGCTTACCCTATATTTATCAAAATTAGTTGAGTCTAAAATAGTCAAGCTTCAATCCTAATTTTTCACTTCTTGCCTTTAAGCTTTCCTTAACTGCTTCGATTAAATCATATTCCCAATCAAACATCCTCCCTGATATTTCATGGGTTTTAATTTGATGCCATTCTCCCTCTATTAGATTTAATTCCGCGCTATAAGTAGGAAGGAAAAACAAATATAGTCCCTGAGCACGCCATTCTTTTTCTTTCGCTTTCACAATATGGCTTTTATGGACTGAGTAATTATCTAATACAATCACTGTTATCGCTCCCGTTTGAGCTTGTCTTTGCTGTGCATATACAGCTTCCTTGTCTAAGATTTTAACCAAATTTTCTTTTGTGAACCCACTTAAGGAAGCTGCATAATTAAAACTTTTTCCTGGCTCATATATTCCTAATATGTTTAGCCTTTTCCCTCGCTTTTTACTCTGCCTTATTTTTTTCTGTTCTCCTACTTTTACATAACTGTAACTGGGACTACTCCACAGGCTGAAACCGCTTTCATCTAAGTATTTTAAGCAGAGCACACCACAAGCTGCATAGATTCTTAATAGGGTGCATCTCACTTTTGCAAATGGTTCAAAAAATGTTAAGCTGAAAAAGCCAGTAAAAACCTCAAGAAAGGATAAG
>NZ_JAMXEX010000103.1 GCF_025370775.1 Ancylothrix sp. D3o
AATCCTAATGACCCCTTTGATCACAAGTTAATCAAACAATTCGGGATTTTAAAAGCTGACCGAGGCCGGTATGGTGTCACTCGCTCTGGACAGAATGGCACGATCTTAGAAGCCTTTGCCTCAGACCAGCTTCCCCCAACTACTGAGCAGAAACAACAGCTTGCTCAACAACTTGCCAGAAAAATTACCGATGCTTTAAATGAGCCATGAAACTTATTTCTGCCGTTGCTTTAATGATTTTAATAGCCGTAATGAACCATGAGACTTATCTCTACCATTGCTTTAATCGTTTTAATAGCTGTTTGGTATGATGCCTCCCCAACCAAATCCCAACTAAGCAGCCAAGAAACTTCCACTTTTCCTGATGAAAACGCAGATAAAACATTTGAATATTTCAAAGAAGTAACACTAAAGTCTGAGTTTGGCACTTCAGATGATGGGGTAATTAAGAAGTGGGTGGTTCCCATAAAATTAGAGATAGCCGGTCTTCCCACTCCCGAAGATTTACAAACACTGGAAGCTGTCACCCAGGAATTAAAACACCTCACCCAATTACCGATTCAAATTGTCAAGCCCAACACTGGGAATATGCGCGCTCCGGTTTACCCCAGAAGAAAACTTTAAGAAATTTATTCCCACTTATCAAGTCGGTAATAGCGGTTTCTTCTGGTTGAACTGGGATGAAACAAAACAGATAACTGGTGCTGAGATTTTAATCTCAACTACAGGTGTCACCCAAAAAGAACGCTCTCATCTCATCCGAGAAGAATTAACACAGGCATTTGGGTTGCCGGCGGACTCAGACAAATATTCAGACAGCATCTTTTATCAACAGTGGACTGATGTTACTGAGTATTCATCCTTAGATAAAAAGTTAATTAGAATGCTCTACAGCCCACAAGTAAAACCGGGGATGAATGAAAGCCAACTAGAGAAGCTATGGAGGGAGAATCGGCTATGATAAATCCCACCGGCCTATCAATCATCGCTCTTTCCACTCTAGGGTTAGCTATTGTCGGTCAACCTTCTCCAACACCGGCACCCAGACAAACAAGTCTATCCAATCATCCGCTATCTGAAGCAGTAGTTAATGAGAATGTTAGAGCTTTTTTGCAAACAATTGCCTTTGCTGAGGGTACTGCCGGCCCAGATGGTTATCGGATGATGTTCACCGGCCCCCTTTTTAATTCATTTAAAGAACATCCTAATATCAAGAATTGCTCACTTTATAAAGGGAAACCCCTATGCAGTACCGCAGCCGGTAAGTACCAATTTCTCAAAACTACTTGGGATGAAATCTCTCGTAAATTAAAGCTACCGGATTTTAGCCCAGAATCCCAAGACCTAGCCGCTGTCCAATTAATTAAACAGGCCGGTGCATACCAGGATATTGTGGCCGGCCAGTTTGATGATGCTGTGTTTAAAGTTGCGCCTACCTGGGCATCTTTCCCGACTGCTGAAGGGAAAAGCTACTACAACCAACCATCTAAAAAGCTGACTGATTTACGCAGGGTTTACCTGGGGGCCGGTGGTAAGCAAAAAGAGTAGTTTTCCTTAACTTAAATCCAGCAATACCTATGATTCACGCTCCATTTCAACTAATATATTACTTTTTTAATATGCTTGTTAAGTTTTAATTTTTGAGAAGGGCTAGAGTCTCTGAAATTATAACAATTATTACTTGAATTTAACCAATCATCATAACCAACAGGATGATATCTTTCATAAGAAAATAGGCTAAAAATGATATTATTATCTTAGGTAGTAACAGAGATTATTTACATGGCAAGGTTATCATCAGAGACACTGAGTAACGTTTTTAGTCTACAACGACAATTATTGGAACAAGTTGATGAAGCTACGGCAGTTGAATACATATTAATGGAACAGTTTGGAGAAACAGAAGAAACAATCCCTGAATTAGATGAATTGCAAAGCATTCGGGAAAGAGCAGATTCTTATTATTCCCGATTCTATGTAACGTTACGCCGTATCTATGACGCACAGCCGGTAGCCAGCCGTGATGTGCTAGAGTTATTGGATAGATCTATGGACGAAGCTACCGCTGCACTAGCGGCTACCAGAGCTAACGTTCAAGAAATTAAGAGAAACTGGAATTTACTATGACTAATCAACCCAGAATTCCCGATCCAGAAACTAGGGCGCGTTCCGTTGCCAAAATGCAAGAAGTTGTCAAACGTTGGGATGTTCTAATTGCTGATTTAGATGAATTAAACCTTCGTTTACAAACGGAAAATGAGCGAAATTTGGAAGCAGCACGTCAACGAGGGAATGCTAAGCGAAAAACTACTCCAAATTAACTTATATATGTTGTTGTGTTATTGCTTCTGCGAGAACACAACAACATATATCATCTACCGTCTTTTCAAAAATATTTTGTTCTTCCTTAAAACTCATTTACTAATTATTAATTTTGAATAAATACCTAATATGAATAATCCAGTCGTGAAAAATTATGAGGATTTAAGATAAGCTATTACACATTTAAACTGGGATAGAATTATTTCCTTTATTGTTAATTTTTCTATCCCAGTTAATAATTAACT
>NZ_JAMXEX010000104.1 GCF_025370775.1 Ancylothrix sp. D3o
TTTTATCAGGTATTCAGTCTGAAGTATATGGCAAAAACGGGGTTTTATATGGCAGAAATGGGGTTTTATATGGCAGATTTTTTTAGGCAATAATACTTAGCAAGTTTGGAGAGTATGGAGGTTTCCAAAAAATGTAGTTTGACTGTAGTCTTTTTCTATTTCTGTTTGGTTGGTTGCTGTTTGATTTGAGAAGTTAGGAGTGGGAAATAGATTAGCAGTTGTGGTAGTGTTTATTTTGTAAATAAAAGTTTAGTAATTCTGCTAAAAAGATATTTCTCCGCCCCATTAGCTATTGTTCATAGTAGTTTTTCCTAATCCACTAAAATATTATTTCTCTAATAAGATAGCCGGAACAAGGAAATGAAAATATAGTGGGGTTGTGGATCAGCTTTATGGCTCTTGGCCTGCTCCCGAAGTAGCACCCCTATCTAATGAATCTGTTGTGTGGGCTTTCAAACAGCCGGGGCATACTTTCTGTTTAAGACCGGCCCCATGACAACACCACTCTGACAACATTGCTTGCTGTTAAAGACCGGCCTGCCAAAGGTAGAAAACATCGGCATCGTTGAAACGGCCTGCCAAAGGCAGGGAACACGGGCACCATTGAAGCGGCATCTTTCGGTATTGATTGTAAATCCTCTTACAACTGTTGAGAGATAAAAATGTATTGAATTTTAGAATCTTTCTCTAAAATATTTCCTCTTCTTCCTTCAATTCATTTTTTAGATTCTTTTACTTCAGATTACACATTTCACTCAACTGACAGTCGGTGGAGTAAAGGAAGATTTGCATCAATTTATAACGTTTTACCGCGCTTTGTGGGATCAGGTAGAAACGTTCTGCGCCTTACATCTGTATGGGCCGGTAGGTCAGCAGAAGATTTTTCTACTCCGAAGGCTAAAACGCTCCTGCTATCGTGAGTAGGTTATGAAGACTGGAGTAAAAAATATGGATGTTGTGGGGGTGGAGAGCGCAGAGCTATCAATCGTCCCAGAAGTTTAGCTAACAAGGCTTTATCTAGCTACAATAACCCTGAAACTAAGCACCATTATCTATTACTATTTGTAGCTAATGACGTGCTACAACCTACCCCCTGTTAGGGTTCCTCAGCCAAAGCAATATATTTAATTTTGTAACGAACCTTAAGCAAATCTAAAGGAGGGCTGTAGATGAAATGTATAGTCAGGTTGTTTGGTGCAGTAATATGGTGAAGAGTGGGGGCCGGTGAAGTGACAAAATTAAAGTGAGATGAAAAACCTGGAGTAAGTGTCCAGAATTTTATCTCCCCCCATTTTACCAGATCAGCGATTCAGTTAGAGGCGGAAAAATCGAGCATTCGGTCTGCCACATGGATAAGGCAAAAAGGCTATTTTATAAGACCAAAACGCTATGTTATAAGGCAAGGAAAACTAAAAATCTTACTATAGTTTTTGAGGTTGTTTGCTTAAAATTCTTGACCCTGTTTGATTTTAAGCTCTACAATTATCCATTTATAAGACAAAAATGGCAGTTTATAAGGCACAAATAAACTAAGTATAATTACTTACAATTTTCTTAAATGAATTTATGTAAAGTAGTGTAGCATTAGCGTAGTATCATTGAGGTTGTGTACGACTGAGCGCTATTAAATTTTGGAGGAGTATGGGAATGGCAACAATGATGGTAGAAACAGCTAGTTTATACTTAGTAATTGATAATTTACAGTGTTAAATTTATGGGATATTTTTGGTGAACATGAGGTTGAGAGCAGGTATTAGAATAGAGAAAATAGAATGGCTGAATCAAAGCATGATTAAATAAAAATCTAACACAAAAGAAACTACTCACTTCCTTTGTATGTCGTGCGATGTCTTTAATTTACTTTAAATAAAATTAAGAGAAACTGTCAAGGGAAAGGGGGGGTTAAATTATATCTGGAAGTGGTGATTTGCAAAATTGTAGATATTAATGAACTGCATAAAAGTTATTGCTAAGAAGTTAAAAAAGAATGTCTAAAAATATATGTGAATGGAGATATCTAAACCCCACTCTCTAACTAAAGTAGTAAAAACACGATTTATTTTCCCGTAATTCTTGGTTGTATAAGATTAGCCGATAGTTGTTGGAGATATTTCTATAGAAAGTCTCTACTTGTTGTCTGGTGGCCGGTGTTTAGCCTTGGGTGTTTGGTGGCTGGTGTTTAGTCTTGGGTGTCTGGTGATCAGTGTTTAGCCTTGGGAGTTTGGTGGCCGGTGTTTAGTCCTAGATGTCTGCTGGCAGATGTTTTAGTCCAGGGTAGCCGGTGGCTGCTGGTTAGTCTGGGGTGTTTAGTGGCCGGTGTTTAGTCCTAGATGCCTGCTAGCAGATGTTTTAGTCCAGGGTAGCCGGTGGCCGGTGTTTAGTCTTGGCTGTTTAGTGGCCAGTGTTGAGTCTGGGGTAGCCGATGCAGTGAAACTACATACTTGAGGGTTGTTAGTTAACAATAACCGGCTTTCCCTAGCTGGTAGTT
>NZ_JAMXEX010000105.1 GCF_025370775.1 Ancylothrix sp. D3o
GTTGTTAGCGTATAGTTGGCATCATTTCCCGGCGCCAACGAATAAATACTCGTCATTATTTCCCCTTATTTCCTTTTTAAAACCAGATCAGTCACTACACTTAAAAGCACGGCCCCAATTGAAATAAAGCCCCACATTAAAATTTCAAGTTTTACGTTAATAGCTGAAAATTTGGCGCTAACATCGCTTCTAAAATCATTGATTCGGCGCTCATTTTGATAAGCTTTTTCCTCAATCATTGCATCGGGTTTCTCCAATTTATCTAGGCGTTCATTTACCTATTCATCTGGTGTGAGGCTCATTTGCTTATTTTCACGTCAACTGAAAACTTTAGGGAGGAGGATTAATTAGCTCGATAATTTCGGTTAGTTTTTCCATTTCTGGGGATGTTTGGTCTCCATCAAAAGCCCAAATTTCTACAGATAAATCCCGAATCCATTTAGGAAAAGTGATTGCTAATTGGTAGCGCGGCGGTAGGTATCGCGGGAACTGAATTAACTTAGACGTACCTCTCAAAGAAATTGTGTGTCGGGCTATTTCAGAAAAATCCGAAAACTGAGAAGGGTTATTTTCTATCTGTACAGAAACCCAGCAACCCACATACCAGGTAGGCTTAGAATTTACGCTACCTTCTGTTGTATTTATTCCATTGTTTCTTCAATTCTGAATTAGTCTCTTTACCAATAAACCCGTCAACAAGGCCATTAAAAGCACCATTAACAGCCGGCCCTATATCGATAGGTTCATCATTTACATCTCGTAATCCCAAAGCGTTCCCCCCCGCCGTAAGCAAGCTATTAGCCATGCTTATTAATGATGAGCCTAATTGATTTAATAACATGGCCGCGTTATGAATTGTGCTAACTAGAATTAGTAAATTTAACACTCTATCAAACTGTATCCATTTTAAAAACTTCCCTACTTGTTCCGAAAGTTTTGTAAGTGATTCCTTTACAGCTTTCACAGCTTCATCTAGCAGGTTTAAAGCTGGCCTTAGCCATGCCTCTAAAGCTGCAAAACCGTTTTTTACTCCTATTAAAATGTCGTCGGCAACTTGAGACAATTTAGCTGAAAGATTTGCAATATTGGTGTTAATTGCGCTTGCAGCCGTGTTTACAGTGCTAACGGTATTACTATTAATTGCATTTTCAGCCGTGTTTACAGTGCTAACTGTATTGGTATTAATTGCGTTGGCAGCCGTATTTACAGCGCTTACAGTGTTTGTATTGATGGCATTGGTAGCCGTATTTACTACACTAGAAGTATTGCTGTTAATGCTACTAATGGCATTGTTTACGACGGTAGTAGTGTTTGCGTTTATATTTTGAATGCTGGAATTATTGAGAGATATATTATTAACAGTATTTTGTGTCGTAATCTGGTTTTTTTGCTGTGGCAACTGTTGCATAATTGGCGACAAATTACAGGGCATTTCTTCATCCTCTCTTTGTGGGGTGTTCCAAGTATCTGTTTTTTCCCATCTTTGTTTGAAAGGGTCATCTCCATTTATTTTGTAAGGGGGATAGGAATAATCTGGAATAGTTAAAGAGCTATCGGGATACACAGCCCCCGTAGGTTTAAAAATACTAGGAATTGGCCTAAAGTCTACACTTACCAATCTAAAGCCATCCCACCAGAAAAACTGTCTAGCAGAATATGGATCATTGTTTGAACTCGCATACAAAGAAGTCTTTAACGCTGGAGATTGTCCTTTATAATCTAATCTTTTTATGCGTAAAGAAGCCCACACGAAAAAACCTACCGACGTTCCTATGTCGTATTCGCTATACCATTGATTTTCCCATTTCCAATAATTTGAGATTGTTTTATTCAGATGTTGACCAGGATTATTTGGAAACCACCATGATCCAGTTCTCATAATTTCTACTGGCTCTGAGGCTATTTGATATTCCGTCGTCTCTTCAATATGTAAAACGTATGGGCTATATCCTACATAAAATCTGTAAACACAACCGGCACCTACCCCATTATTTAGAGAGCCGTTAGGATATGTCAATTCAACAAATCCGTTTGTGGAAATCCCGCTTATTTCAAGCGTTGAAATTATCGAACCTGACCCCGGTGGGTAAGGTTGACCGGGTGCCGGTGCCGGTGGTAGGGGATTCTCTCTTTGTCCACCATCTTTTTCAATAGGACGATCTACCTCTCTCTCTAAACTTCCCGGCCCGTCTAGTTGAGAATCTCTAATAATTGTTGG
>NZ_JAMXEX010000106.1 GCF_025370775.1 Ancylothrix sp. D3o
AGATTCCGTTACTGGATAAGTACCCAAAAGCCTGGTCTGTGACACCTAAATCTCTGGGGTGGTGTTGCTTGAATAGGAGGCCGGTGGTTATGCGGTTGTTAATCGGTTGATTGGCGGGCCGGTTGGTTGATGGGCTTAATCTCTGGGATGTCGGTTGAATAGAGAGGCCGGTGGGTTTGGAATTGTGACCTGGTGGCCGGTGGCCGGTGGCTAATACTCTCGTTTATGTTGCGGCTGTTGGTTTGTGGCCGGTGGCTGATGGTACTGGTTAATGGCCGGTGGTTATGTGGCTTTTAGTCTGCTGAATCTGGGGCCGGTTGAATAGGAGGGGCCAGTTGTTCTGGGATTGTTGCTCGGTAGCCTCTTGCCGGTAGTAGATGCCTGGTTGTCGCTGACAGGGGAGGCGGAGGCTGATGGCTACTGTGCGCTCTTGTCGGCGTGGTGAATATTCGGTGGTTGATTACGGTTTGTGGGGGCCGATTATTGTAAGATTGTTAGCCTATTAACAGCAGATTTGCTAATTTCCGTGAGTACCTTTTTTTAGTTCGTGTAGATAAACTGAGGAGGTCATAGATGAGCTCACAGCAAATCCTTGGTATTGCCACACCGGCTTCTGAAATTGAAATTGATGGCTCCCTAGTTCACTCTCTTCTAACCTCACAACATCCTGACAACCGCACATTTACCACTCCACCTAGTAGATGCAGGTTGGGATAATGTCATATTTCGACTAGGTGAGCAGTTGTCTGTCCGTCTGCCTCGTCGCCAACTTGCTGCCACTTTCATTGAACATGAGCAAAATTGGCTCCCCCAATTGCCAACTCTTCCGATTCCGATTCCCCTCCCTTACAGATTAGGTCTTCCAGGCCAAGGCTATCCCTGGAAATGGAGTGTTGTTTCTTGGTTTAGCGGGGTAACTGCTGACCGGCAAGAATTGAATCACAATCAAGCACAACGATTTGCGGCATTTTTGCGAGCGCTGCATACTCCTGCACCACCGAATGCCCCCTCCAACCCATTCAG
Organism: Ancylothrix sp. D3o; assembly: GCF_025370775.1. Classification (NCBI taxonomy): domain Bacteria; kingdom Bacillati; phylum Cyanobacteriota; class Cyanophyceae; order Oscillatoriales; family Microcoleaceae; genus Ancylothrix; species Ancylothrix sp. D3o. The sequence goes on from NZ_JAMXEX010000106.1 coordinate 1,024, forward strand.
AGGTGTACCGCTAGACCATCAAGTCACGCTTTTTGAAGAACGAATACAGCGCTCAAAACAAGTACAGAGGTTCTGGCAGTTCCTGTCTACCTTGATTAGTCCAGCGATTCAACAGGTTTGGAAGCAAGCATTAGATGTGCCAATCGATGTAGCACCAACCTGGATACATGGCGATCTTCACCCCCGCAATGTATTGGTTGAGAATGGCGTGCTCACAGGCGTTATAGATTGGGGAAATATCACAGCGGGTGATCCTGCAACAGATTTGGCTGCAATTTGGATGCTTTTCTCTGAGCCACAAACCCGTCAAAAAGTCGCTTTAGAATACCATACTTCCAACAAAACCCTCCTGCGAGCTAAAGGATGGGCGATATATTTTGGTGTTGTGCTACTAGGTATAGGATTAATTGGTAGCCCACAATACGCTGCGATTGGCCTGAAGATATTGCAACGTATTGGTGAGGATGCTTCATTATTTACTGAATAGTTACCTAGAAAGCCGGTCTGTGACACCGGAATCTCTGGGATGGTGTTGCTTTAATAGGGGCCGCTGGTTATGCGGTTGTTAATCGGTTGATTAATGAGTCGGTTGGTTCTGGGGCTGAATCTATGAGGTGTCGGTAGAATAGAGGGCCGGTGGTTCTGGGATTATTGCCCGGTAGCCGGTGGCCGGTGGCCGGTGACTGAGTTTGTGTTGCTCGTGATGGTTTATTGCCAGTGAGCAGAGATATTCTACGCCTTAAGTATGTACTAGCCTGGGCGTAAGATTCCTTAAGAAAACTTTACGATGAATGGCTCTAGCAATTTCTTCAGACATCCATATCGGTTCATTCCCCCTCGCTAATTCTCGTAAAGCATTTTTATACTTTTCACTAATCACTTGATAAGCTGCCATTGCCTTATCAAAATCAGACGCTTCAGAGGTTACAGAGTTATCCGATTCAGTTTTCTGTCCTCTTTGGGTGAGAGTCTGTAAAAATACCAGAGCTTCTGCCAACAGTTCATCTGGTAATTCAGTGGCTAATTTAACGACTTCTTGACGGATTTCTTGAGGCATATTGTTTGTCTAAAATCTTGTGATTTATCAAAAATTAAGTCTGACTTTATAGTTTAACTTATTTATCC
>NZ_JAMXEX010000107.1 GCF_025370775.1 Ancylothrix sp. D3o
TACGAATAGCCGCAATTATTTCCTCAGCTTTGGGTTGGTTCATGGTAAAATAGGGATGGGTTTTTTTGTCTTTTCACATTCAATAATTAGGCGCGTTAGCGCTTAATTATTTTTTTATAACTATTTTTACTTCATTTTTTTAGTAAGGCTTTATAACAAAAAGAACCCCCGGCTATTTAAAAGCGGGAGTTGTTGAAGCCTTCTCAGTAGTTCGTCTGTAAAGGTCGATAGTGGAAGAAGGGTTGCTTTATTTTATTGGCCTTCTGGCAAACCTAAGATCCGACAAATAGTTGGGAGGGCTTCGGGGTGATTTTTCCGAAAGTATTGGAGAGATTTTAATGGTTTATAGGTATCCTCAAACCAGTAACGAAATTCTGGTAGGAGGTCTAAGGGGTAAATATTGGCCTTGACGGAATAAGCCCAATCAGGATAATAATGTGGGTAAGAACGAGCAACATTTGCAACATTTACCCCCTTACTACGAAGATAATTACACCAGCATTTTCCAACGCTAATATCAGGAATAGCGCTGTCTGGTAGCACATATCCTTTTGATTCCATCTCCCAAACAAAGCTGGTAATTTCTTCAAAAATGCACCACCAGCCCTTTGGAATTTGTGTACGTTCTCGAAATAAACCTATGCGTCGGTACCAGTAAGGTTGCTGGTTGATTGAAGGTTGATGCCAGTCTGTAATACTCTGAATCCAAGAACGAACTCCGATATGAGCAAACTTTCGGTAGCTGTAGAGGGCTGTTTGGTTTGTTCGTTGGGAATCGAAAGCATACCATTCTAAGAGAACAGCGCAGGTTTCGTCGTTGATAATGGTTACATTCTTGTATTCGGCAACATCTCCTGCGAGCAGAAAATCTTTGCCCTGTAAGCATTTCAGCGATTTAGGGCAAGAACTCGTGCGAACTGATTTGAGGAGTTGGCGGATGGCTGATTCTTTTACACCACATAGCCTTGCGAGACCAGATTGGCTCATTCCAGACTCCCCGGTGGCTGAGATTGTAAAAAATTCTACGCCATCTTGTTCGAGGCGGATAATGCTGTTATTGTTATTCACTGTGCAACTTCCGTATTAGTTGTACGACCCCTGGGGATATGGCGCTACTAACACCATCCCGCGAGGGGTTTTTGTTATGTCCCTATTTTAGGCAATTTCTATTAGCCTGTGGAGTTTTTATTCATTTTTTAGCTAATAAAAACACGGAAGTTGTGCAGGAATAAAAAAATATTGCTTGTTCCTTGAGGTAACACCAATGAATGTCCTAGCGTGATACCGCTCTCGTTTTTGGTTTTTTTTTGTAAAAAGGAGCAGAAGGCTTCTGATTAAGGCTTATTTGGTGGTAGCATAACCGGCTGTTCTCTAAGAAAAAAGATAGCTACCATCTGCCTATTGGAATACGAGAGAAAGCGTAGTAAATTTTCATGTTCTGTTGCGGTTTCTATTAAGTTTCTAATCTCTAGGAAGCAACCATCATCGCTCCAGCCCATGCTAGTACCGGCCTCTATAGCAATGACGATACACACCGATAGAGGATAGCAGGCACGAAGCCACAAGTTACCCAAGGGTATCCAGTCTTTTGTAGGGTTTCTGAGAAATAAAAGGTGGGTAACACCGGCTATTCTTCAACCGAAGGCTAAAACCCGCCCATACAAACGTAAGGCTGAATTTCGCCTCTACACCTCATGTCGGTAGGGTTTTGCGTTTGCAGTTGGTAAGCCCGCACCAATATCACTTATGTTCAATGAACTGTTACTCCCAGACAAAAAAGGTTTTAATGCCATCTGAACAGTTCTCAATGTATTGTTCTTGGTACATTTCGAGAGGGATTTCGGTCTTATAATGAAATTTCGTGTACCGCGTCATTAAACCAGGATAAGAACCACTTTCCTTTTCCCGAATATCCATCCCAACAAATTCTAGTTTAAGTGATTCTGG
>NZ_JAMXEX010000108.1 GCF_025370775.1 Ancylothrix sp. D3o
GTTCGTGGGTGGCTTTTTGTTGGAACGGTTGTAAATATTTGTTGAGGATATCCCGTAGTTTCCTACTAGAACCAGTGGTTTTAGCAATGCGTTTGATGAGGTCATCTTGCTCTAATTCTCCGAGGGCAAAAGATGCTATTTTCAGACAAACTCTCACAGCGGTACTGCGACGATGATCTGGCATATTGGCCCAGGTTAAAGGCCATTTTAGTAGGAAAGCTTCTGGGGTAAGTGCTGAGTCGATTAATTTGCGGTAATCATCAGCGGTATGACCGGCTTTAAAATATTCACATAAACCGGCTTTGGGGAATTGAGCAATTTCAGGAAGTAGTTGGATTTTACCGTGTAACCACTCACCAGCATAAAATAGACTACTGAAGACGCTGGGGTTGAGCCGACCATCTGCATCAAATAGAGTAATTAGCCGACTATTCTGAGGTAATGCTTTGCGGACATGGGAGACACCAGCAACGGCGCCGGTGGGGATACCACTTCTTAATGTAGCGATTTTGGCATCTTTCCAACCTTCTGTAATCACCTCACAGCCTGGGGGTAGCATGGCTTCTGCTTTATAGCCAACGGGGGTAAGATATTTAGCAATGCTGCCGTTGGGGCGGACTATGGGGTTATCGAGACGCAGTTGGCCAAAGGTGGGAGTAAACCGCATGAATAGGCCGGCGCTGGAAATCCATTCTTGGCCATCCCATACTTTAAAGCCAAGGTTGAGCGCTTCTTCTGCTGAAAGTGAACAAATTTCGCCATCTTCGTGAAATTTGGTAATCTCCTCAATGGTGAAACCTTCTCCTACTAAATGTTGAACGTGGTAGAGGTGTAATGGGTTTGGTGGTGGGTTGAGTGGTGGGTTTTTAGCTGTCTTGGCTTTCTTGGTGTGGCCGGTATGGCGTGACTGCTTTTTCTTGCGGAGTTTGGGCGTTTGATTTGCTGCTTGGGCCGGTGGGATAGAAGAATCTTCTTTCGTTCGTTCGTTCTCTGAAGGAGTCAGACTATCTGAACCTAAATTATCTAGTTCTGTTGGTTCGTTTGGATTAGCTGCCAGACTATCTGAACCTAAATTATCCAGTTCTGTTGGTTCGTTCCCTGAAGGAGTCGGATTATCTGAACCTAAATTATCCAGTTCTGTTGGTTCGTTTCCTGAAGGAGTCGGATTATCTGAACTAGGAATCGGGGTTCCTTTCACTCGTTGGCTTTTGAGCTTTGGTTTTGATTTACTGGTGGCGGTTAAATCCCGTTGTCGCCGGCGTTCTGCGCGTTCTGGTTCAGTCAGAATGCGAGCAATAGCTGCTGTATCCCCACACCCCCAGCATTGATATTCACTTTCGCTGGGACTGATCGTCAGCTTAAATGTGTCACAGTTTGGACATTTATACTTATTCTTCTTTTTCCGATGGGCTTCTAGTTCGGAAATGTAGTTGCGGATATCGAAGTTATTGTCGTAATTCATGGATTTGCCTCAAATTGGTGATTATTGAGGCAGTTAGATGCACCACAAACAATTTATCTATCCTTCTTGGGGGTCTTTTCCTTTTTAGTTAACGTTTACGCGGCTAGTGAAATATTTTTCTCTGGCCTAGTAAAAATTTGTTATGCCTTTCAAAAAGTGTTATTATTCTTCTTGAAAAGAAAAAAAAACCCCCAGTCTTTAGCAACAGAGTCAAAATTTCCGATTTATCTGCTGTTCGCTAAAGCGCAAAAGGATATAGATTGTGGGACGCGGTACATCAACCGCCTTTTATGCCTAATTCCGTAAGCCCTCTACTCTTCAGACAGTAGGGGGTTTCAACTTTTTAGGTCTGTTTTTTCTTTAATGCTGGGCAACCTCTACTACTGGTGGGATGGTTA
>NZ_JAMXEX010000109.1 GCF_025370775.1 Ancylothrix sp. D3o
CAGAGGTTACATTTATGTGAGTGAAATATAATTTATTGTACCACAGTCTGGTACACTTGCAAAAACGGGATGCTCCCCAAAAACTGTTGTTGTCAAAGAACCGCTGAGCAATTACAGTTCCCGTAATCCTAAGCTATTCCGGTCTCATGCCGGTGGAATGTTTAAGGCACTCGTTAAACAGCCGCATTAAGAGTGCAGAAACAATCTTTGCCGTTATTGGGTTTCTGTTTACTTTATGGCTGGTTTTTGCAATTGGGTGGCGGGGGTTGACTTCTCCTCAAGCAAAAGCTACAAAAACGAATTCCACTACACCGGCCTCAATTTGGTGCGCGATAATGGAAACTGTCAAAAGGTGGTGGAGTTGTCTGAATCCCACGATGAAAACGTTAGTCGTCATTGCAATAAGTTCATTCATTTTGAACTTACTGAAACCAGGACGACTAACTTATCTGGGGGAGGAATCAGCAAGAAATGGTATTAAATCAATTCAAAGTTCTACTCCCCCCAATACTGATAATTTACCCGGCGGTAGTCCGAGAAAAGATGCAAAAGCAGCGTGTGCAATATCAGATTTCTTTGGCAGAACAATTGATCTTTGCAAGGATAATAGAGATAAGAAATGAAACTTAAATTTACTGTGGAGACAACTTATGAAGGTACTCCACCAACAGTTCCACCGACATCCCCCACAGAAATACCAGAGTCACCGCGTAGTGATAGTGCAGCAGAAGATTCCTCAGCATCGATGCCGGCATCCCGAAACCCCCATCACCCAGACGATTATCAATATCCGCTACCGTCGGCACCACAATATCCAGCATCTCCGCCATATCCACCGGCACCACCGGGTACGCCACATCCACCGCCACCATCGCCACCACCAACAGCGCCACCCCCGGCATATCCACCAACACATTCATATCCACCACCACCGGCACATCCATATCCAACCGCACCGCCACCGCCATATTCATACCCACCGCCTCCCTACTATCCCCCAACATCCCCGCCACCGCCATATTCATACCCACCGCCTCCCTACTATCCCCCAACATCCCCGCCACATCCACCGGCACCACCCCAACCAGTAGTCTCTCCCCAATATTCACCGGCACCGCCAAGTTCTCTTGAAATTAACTCTGCTGAGAAAAAGGCAGCTATTCTGATTGTCTGTTTGGTTGGATTGCAATTATTGCCGGCGCCAACTTGGGAAAAAATAGAAAATTTACCACCGGCTCAAATATTACGCTCAATAGTAAATCCAACTCCCCCGCCACCAGGTCCTTCTTCAAAACAGCAATCGTCAATTTTATTACATGGGCCACCTGTTTTCCCTCTCGCTGGAATATCAGGAAAAGATGCGGTGGCCGCTAGTATCCCCGGTGATTGCCGGCCTTTAGGAGCCTGCACCCGCAAACACGTCGGTGTTGACTATAGCGCTACTCCGGGTTGGCCGGTGCTTGCAATTGAGGGAGGGACAGTTAATGAGGTCAAGCCCGATTCTCCTGTTGGCGGAATCCTAGGAATTAAATCAACTTCCTCCGATGAAATTTATCGGTATGTTCATTTAGATCGTGATTCGGTGCGTCCATTTAAAGTCGGTGATTTTGTAGAAAAAGGAAGTGTTATTGGTTTAATCGGCCCTACCTTCCTTGGTTCTTCAGGGCCTCACGGTCATTTTGAGAGATACCTAAATGGCCAATTAGATTGGAAAGTCCACAAACACCTGGAAAAAGCAATTAAAGGCCCCACACCATGAAACCCAATACTATTGCCTGGGGTGCATTAGGAATTTTAAGCTTCGCAATCTCCACAAATCCTGCAACCAC
>NZ_JAMXEX010000110.1 GCF_025370775.1 Ancylothrix sp. D3o
AATAATGTCCATGTTCATTTTAAAATTTAGACAACAATTAATATTATACCTGTTTTGACCTATTTAGGATTGCTATATAATGACCAGCTTTTGTAGTGAGCCGGTGGATCTCCGGTGGGACGATGGATGAGGGGGAGAGTCGGATGTTATGATGCCGGCGCATCTGTAAAGGCCGGTGTCTCCTCAGAAAAACTGAACTTTATGGAGATTTGAGGCCGGCACCCACGATCGGGTACATCACCGGCCTGCCCACCACCACCGGCAGCCAGAGACTTCGCCAACTTTAGCGACTTCCCCGCCACCACCTGCTTTTGCAGATCCACCGGCACCACCGGCACCACCGGCCTCCCCAACACCTTGAACCTCATCGGCCTCCCTGAATTTAAGGGGGCCAGTGAATCTGCTTGAACCCTTGAAAGTTGAAAGGCCGGTGAATTTGTCTGGGCTGGGGGATATTGAAGGGCCCTTGGATGTTGAGGGGCCGGTGGTGCCGGTGGTGCCGGTGGTAGTTCGGGGGTCGGTGGGTTTTTTTGGGGTGGTGGATGTTGAGGGGCCGATGGGTTTTGAGGGGCAGGTGTTACTCCAAGTGCCGGGGGGACTCCTGGCGCCGGTGGAACTTTAAGGGCCGGGGGGACTCCTGGCGCCGGTGGGACTTTAAGGGCCGGTGAGGGTGAAGAGGCCGGTGAGACTCCAGGGGCCGGTGGTTTTTGAAAACTCGGCTTTCGCGCTGAGACTGGTGGATGCTGGATGGCCGGTGGCTTTGTAAAGGCCGATGGATACTGTGATACAGGCGAATGCTTGGGGGCCGGCGAATCTGTCGGGGGCAGGTGTTACTCGTTCGTGCCGGTGTTACGCTCGTCCATTTTAAATCTTATGGCCATTTTAGACCGGCCCTGAAAAAATACATATTATCGCCACTCCAGGCAGACACCGGCACCACCGGCACCACCAACTTCCCCGACACCTTGAACCTCATCGGCATCCTTGAATTTAATAAGGCCGGTGAATCTGTCTGCGGTGGGGAATGTCGAGGGGCCGGTGAATTTCGAGAGCGTCGGGGATATTGAAAGGCCGGTGGAATTCGCTCATGCCAGTAGATTTTGGAGAGCTGGTGGACGAGAGAGAGCCGGTGAACGTAGAGAACCTCTTGACCGTGAAGAGGCCGGTGTCACCCTCGGAAATTTTAACTTATGGCTATTGGGGGCCGGCACAAACAAAATAGAGATTACCGGCCCCAAAAAACCCGAAGAAATCCCGTATTTCACCGGCCCCAAAAAACCCAAAAAAATCACGCAGCCCCCCAATTACTTCCGAATAATGCGATCAGCCACCGGCCCCGTTGAGTTAACGATCCACAAGCTATTCAACAGCCAACAAAAACTTCTTGCGATTCATCGGCATCGGTAGATTATTGTAGCGCCGTTGGAATTCCAAGGGGCCGGTGTATGGAGTGGGAGAAGTGGCTCTGTTGGGGGCCGGTGGAAGTTGAGGGGCCGGTGGATGCGGCGGAATCTTATTAAGCCGGTAGATATTGCAAGGCCGATGGGTATTGCAAGGAATGTGGGTTTGACTTCGGTATATTATTAAGCCGGTAGATATTGCAAGGCCGGTGGGTATTGCAAGGAATGTGGGGTTGACTTCGGTTTCTCGTTTTTGCCGGTCGGCGCGAATTCGCTCTAATAGGACTAATACAAAATCCGGTTTATATAGGCTCTTTTGGGTGGTCGTTTTTTTTACCAGTGCTTTTTGCATCCTGCTTACTATGAGCGGA
>NZ_JAMXEX010000111.1 GCF_025370775.1 Ancylothrix sp. D3o
TCTTTAGATGGCCAAGTTTACAAAATTGAAGCAACGGCATCTGGTTGTAAGGTGAGTGCAAAAGATGGTCGCGGTGACATTCTTAATTTTCAAGATGGCCACCACTCGTCCTCTATGAGTAGTCGAGACTTAGCCTATTTTGAAAAGATGGTGCCGGTGCTAACCCAACAGTATGGAGCACTCGGTAATCAAAAATTATCTAAAAAGCAAGGAATGGAGCGTTAAGGAGGTAAATTATGGATTTATATACATTGCCGCAACTGTTAAAATCAAAGTGTCCTATTGTTGAGGTGGTAGCTCCCCTGATTGAACGACCGCGTGTTTTGAACTATATTTCTGGGGTAGCCAGTCTCTTTCAAATTCCTACTTACTTATGTTCGTTTGGTTCCCCTGAATTGCTCTTGCTTTCAGATGGCGCTGTGGTGCCGGTTGAGAAAATTAAGGGGAGTTTTTTTGATTTCCTGAACCATTGGGATAAACCTGGGCTTTTTATTATTGAAAATCTACAATCTCTTTTAGGAGTTTCTTCTGATTGGCAATCCAAACAGCAGAATTTAGAGATGACTTCTCAACTTGTTAATTTATTTTACAAGTTGGTTACGAGGAAAGATTGTTATGTCGTTTTGCTTTCAACTGCGGGGCAATATCTAAATTCAACTTTAGCCGGTTTAATTCCTTCGTTAGTGCAACCTCTCCCCAGTCCCGGCAATCTAGTTGAGTATTTGGAATCTTTAACCGCAGAATTCCCCCAGATATTGGCTGTTGATAAGGATGAATTAATTGGGGCGGTTTCTGGGTTGTATCCAGAGGAAATCAAACGTGGGATTTATTACTGGCACTGCGGTTTGTTAGGTGATATTGATTTAGTTGCTAGTTTACTCAAGTATAAAATTGAGCGTTTTAGAGAGTTTGGCTTAAATTTCAAGCAGCCCTCGGTTATGTCAGAGTTTGGGGGATTAGACCGGCTGCGTTCTGCTTTAGATAGCGTTGTATTCCGTTATTCAAGTGTGGCACAATCTTTGGGGTTGCCATTGCCCAAGGGTTGGTTAATGGTCGGGCCGCCGGGGACGGGAAAAACCTTTGCTGCCGGTGTCTGCGCTGCAAAATTGAAAGTTCCGTTAGTAATTGTTGATGTTGGGGCGATGGTGGCCGGTGGGGTTGTCTATGTTGAGGAGTTACTGCGCCGGGTTGAAGCTCTAGGCCGGTCTGTCCTCTATTTTGATGAGTTTGATAAGTTGTTTTCCGCCAGTAGTGGGGATTTGACGGGGGAAGCTGCTACCAGTATTCAGATTTTGGGTAAGTTGTTGACGTGGTTGCAGGATAAGACATCTGAAACATTTGTGATTGCGACGCTCAACCGGCTTGCTGCCCTACCTCCTGAACTTACTCGTAAAGGCCGGTTTGATGACATTTTTTATGTCGGTTTCCCCCAAGCAATTGAACGCAAACAAATTATTGAATTACACGCTGCCCGTTTTGATCGCCGGTATAAAAACTCTTCACCGTTATCAGAAAAAGAATGGAAGATTTTGCTTAACCGTACTCTCAATTTTGTTGGAGCCGAATTGGCCGGTATGGTTGAAGCTGCGGCTACGAGAAAAAGTGAAAAGGTTTTTAATTTGTTGGCTCGGTTGCCGGTTAATCCCTCATCTGAATTAATGACTGAGTTGCAAAGTTCTGTTTCAGAAGATGTGTTTTTAGATATTCAACGAGCCGGTGATGATTTTTCAACACTATTATTACCTCAAGGCTGTTTGAAGTTG
>NZ_JAMXEX010000112.1 GCF_025370775.1 Ancylothrix sp. D3o
GCATATTTGGAATCAGAATCAGCAGGATAAAGTTTAATCTCTTGTTGTTCTTCTGCCAGAATTCTAATCCTTGGTTTTTGGAGTTTGGTTGAAGCTTTTTCCATCATGCTCGTCACAGCTTGAAATACTCCACCAACCACTACTGGCTGACTTATGGCGGCTGCTTGTTCTGCTAATTTATGAAGCCAGAATAGTTGGCCGGTGCTTAGAGATTGGTTTTTAAATTTGCTAACTAAACTTTTAGCAAATTCAGAGTGAACTTTAGATTCAACAAATTTGGCGGCTTCTTCATCTGTGAGGGTAGTGATAATTTCCTCGTTTTTCCATTGTAGCTTTCTAGGGTTTGATTTCTCCATTTCGTCTTCCCATAGCAGTTTTATTGCTGGGTTAAATCTGTTTGCTTGAGTTTCTAGGCTTTCCTTAACCCCTGGTTCGGCATTGGTGAAAACAACAGGTCTTTCCCATAATGCTCCTAGAACTGATGAAGCCTCAACTAATGTTTTGGCTGCTGAGGGAATTAGAATATCTATCCCTTTCAGGTTGATAATGTAAAGGTCGTTAACATTTTTATGCTCCCAATATTCCTTCAACATTTCGACCATTTCAGCGCTTTTAAAGTCTCTACCCCAATCTATTACTGTTACAAGACGTCCTTCAACTATGCCATCAGGATGACGGCTTTTTGTTTCTTCCAATAAGTCAATTTCTTTTCTCATTGCCTTCTCTCATTGCTTTCAATGGGGGGGGGCAGCCTTTTGATAAGACTGACCTTTTTTGATTAAGCCAGCCCTTTATTTATTCTCATTACCCTTTGGGTGCGTTCTAGGAAGCATACTAAGCTGTATTTATCTCTTAGTTTGCTCCATCCTTCAAAGTAGTAGTGATCTGCTGCACTATTTGAGAAGTATTGGCAAATGTTCCTCAGTTCTTTGACGGTCATCTCATTAAAATTTTCAATCTTACAGAATTCTTGAGGTGTCATGTTAGTAGGTGATAATGGTTCAATTGTTCAACTATTGGTTAACGAAATTGTGTAGCGTTCTATTTCTTCAATGAATGCTTGTGCTTCGGCTCCATCTAGCCAAATATTTGTTGCTTGACCGTTGTCATTACAAGCGAGTTTAATAATCACATGGTTTTTTAGCTCAGCAACTTGGGCTACGAATGCTAGGTTGATAAAGCCTTGGCTTGTTCTAATGAATGTAGGTTCGGGTCTGCTCATATATTTCCTCAGTCTGCTTTTCTTATTGTCAAGATTTGGTGGAAGCCAACTTCTCTAAGAGGGATTACATCAACGGAATAGCGGGCGTGATTTAGGATGTTATTTCTTTGGTTGGTGGCCGGTTATAAACAGAAAATGGTCTTTTTGCTCTTTGCTAGGAAACCAATAGTATGAAGACGGCCATACTGGTTTTTGTCCCCCGTTCATCAAGCACAGGAAATCGTGGTAGGTGTTCGTGGGTACATGGACAACACCAAATGCTTTTTGCTGGTTCCTCATAATCCGAAATCGACTTTCAAATGAGGATATCCGCAGAACCACACGGAGATAGCCAATGTGAATGTCTCTTTCAATTTTTATTGTCATTGTGAACACCTCAATAATTACAAACTGAGCACTCCATCCCCACCGCAGAAATAACAAACGATGGGGATTGGTAGAGGGAGCATCCCGTTTTTGTAAAAGACCGCTTAGGCTAGTTGACCATTAAGATAAGCACAACGAAGTTGTAACATTTG
>NZ_JAMXEX010000113.1 GCF_025370775.1 Ancylothrix sp. D3o
TAGGGCTTGCTGAATAAGTTAGGAAAAATCGCGCTCGCTCCGCCAGCCGTAGCCATCGCACTTGATGGGTGATTCAAGCTCGGCGAAACATAACTTTTGGTTGACTATAACTTGCCCAGTTATAGCTTTTGATAATGATTGACCCGTAAACAGGGGTGATTTTCGGTTTGTGACATAAAAACACACAAAAAACCCGTCTTAACCAGGTAGAAAGGTTAATTACTAAAAAAGTAATAGCAATGGCTGTTTCAGAAGTATTATCAAGTTTTGTCATCACCCGATTCAGGCTAAATCTTCTTTTTCCTTGTCCAAATTTGCCCTCAATCGCATTTCTAATTCTCTCATCTTCTGAGGCTTGTTTCTTTGTTTCCTTACTGACATTTGCTGGTGGCCTTCCTAAAGGGGGGCCACTAATTCTAATTCCTCTTTCTTTACACCAAGCTCGGTTTTCTCTTGTTCGATAAATGCGATCCGCATGGACTGATTCTGGGTAGTATCCTGTGTAACTTTTAAATGCTTCTACTTGTGCTTTTAAGTCTCCTGATTCGTTAAAGTTATCCCAACTTATCCGGTCTAAAAATACATATCCTTCAATGCAACTCGCTGACAATTTGGCTCCAAACTCTACGGGTTTCCCTGCTTTTCCTCTGACAATAGGACGGATGTGCGGTTGGCTTAAACTTACTATTCTGTCCTCTATGCTCTGTTTCTTATTTTCAAATAACCAGAGTTGTTGCCGATATACTTCTGTGAGGACTAGCAAGGTCTTATACTGCTTTTGGCTCAGACTTTTTAGGGTGGCACCTGACTCGATTAGTTGTTCAATATGAGCGAGGTTTCTTTTGATATATTGCAGTTGTTTTTTAATTGCTTGGATTTTTTTGTTTCGTTTAGGTCGTCGTTGTTTGGCTACTGCTAAATAGTTTTTTCTGGCAATATTACGGTAGGTTCTGGGTTTTTTATGAATTTTTGGTTTGAAAGAATTATAGAGAATGTCGATGGTTTTTTCTGTGTGAACTCTGGCTCGGTTTAATAGTCCTAAGTCCGTCGGATAGCTAATGTCTCCTGGAACACAGGTCGCATCTACGATTAATTTTCCTTGATTTGGTGACTCATTTTTTACCTCCGAATCCTTTTTTTTTCCGGGTGGCTTTGACGTGGCTTCTCGTATTTTATTGACCATTCCTTCATTGACTTTCTTGATTAAATTCCCACTAATCCGCTGCCGAAAGTGGACTAATAGGGATGGGTCAAATGGGGGCTCATTACTGTAGGTTAATTGACCGATAAAGTATTGCAGGTATGGGTTTTCTCGGATCTGTTCTACTGTTTCTATGTCGCTGATTCCCAGCTTTTCTTTAATAATTAATGCCCCTAATGCCATCCTAAATGATTTGGCGGGTGCTCCCATTTCGGTGGGGAAATTTTCAGCATATTCTGATTCAAACTCTGACCAAGGGATTAGTTGCGCCATTTTCACCCAACGGTTATCTTCTGACAATCTTCCTTCAAAGGGGAGTTCAAAGTCCGATGGGGGGCTTGGGGCAAGCTCAGCTTTTCTATACACGATCGCAGGTGATGATGCACGGGTTTTGAGTTATTATACCTGTTTTTCTTGCACCCTTACTACTTTTTTGGTCGGAAAATCCCTACACTGTTTACTTTTCTCACTGATTCAGCAAGCCCTA
>NZ_JAMXEX010000114.1 GCF_025370775.1 Ancylothrix sp. D3o
TGCTGATGGTCAAATATTTGATTTTCCGAAACTTTATGAGTATGGTATTTTTTCACAACCTATTTAGGATTGCTATATGTAGTCACTACTGCCTAATAAGCCACTACCTCTATCTACTACTTGGGCAAAAAGAGCCCAACCAGGTTGCAATGTCAGGCTGTCAAGAACGTAGGTTTCTTCATTGTAGAAAGGTGATGTATTAAATAAGTCGATATCTCCTAAAAAGAAGGCTTGACCCGTCGGGCTATTGCTAAACTGGTCTAATCTTTGCATATACAATCTTACTCCCTTTTTTGGAGTATTTAGCTTGAAATTAGCAATAGCGTCTTGCCTTTCTTTTGATGTCCAGAGGGGGTCTAAGAATGGAATGTTTGCTGCCGTAATGCTTCTGATAAACGCACAAAACTTTAGCTCAATATTTATGATTTGATGCCAGCAAACCACCGTTAATATGGTTACGCTACTAGGCGTTATTAGCCGTTGCGATAGTAAGTTAGGTGTTAATCTAACTGCAATCTGCATATATCTACGGGGTAAAGGTATCGCCATGTTTCTATGCCTCCCAATATGCAGCGCATCTAACTAAAATGGTAACGCTGTTAACAGGTAGAATATTGGAGGTAGTATCGGCCCTAAAATAATCATAGTATCCAACTGTGGCTTTTATCGTTCCATAGCATCTTGAATCGTCAATAACAACGCAATCGCCCCTGTTTAAAAATTGAGCGCAATTCCATACAGATGCTGGCGTAGTATTGTTGATACCAGCAAAGAATCCAATCCATACAACAATGTTGTCTAAGTCAACAGTTCCGGTAAAATCCGGTCTTTTCTTGATATCAAAATAATTTATCTCTAAGGCTTTTAGTTGTTTGGGTGGAGTGCTAATCGGAAAAACGGCAGGAAATCCTTGGATATCCTGAAGTAGGGAGAAACTGTTGTTATTTTGATTTGTAGGCTCCAAATATTGTATATAGCTTCTACTTGCAACTGAATCTAGCCCGCTTAAATTACCACCCCCACCTCCACCGGCTGCTATCAGCCTTTGTTTTAAATTGGGGTAAATACTGTTAATGCTTCCCATCTTTAATCAATCCTCATGGATGGCGAAAGGTGTTCTTCTTCATTCCGTCTTATTACTCGTTCTGGGATGGTTTCTATCTCAATTGAATAGATTTCACCTGGTTTGAAGTCGGGAACATTTTCGTTTTTATCAAAACTGACATGAATAAAATCATACTCGTCCGTCATCTCTGACCATCTTTCAGCAGGGGTAAATTCAAACCAAGAGCAAAACTCTGTTTTTGATAGAGAGTCGCACTTAAAATTTTTGGAGATTTTCACGGGCTTATTGGTGACAGGGGTGTGAACACAAATTTAACTTGATTTGTGTTCGCACCCCTATAAAAAAAACGACCGTATTTCACACTTTTTGAACAGTCGTTATTTCTCAGGGTTTCGTTAGGGCAAAATTGTAAATAAAGCCATCTGATAATCAAAGTCTAAAAAAACCCCCCTTTTTTGTATGAATATTGGTTATGCTCGCGTTTCAACAAATGACCAAAGCCTCGACTTGCAATTAGACGCTCTCAACAAGGCCGGCTGTG
Organism: Ancylothrix sp. D3o; assembly: GCF_025370775.1. Lineage (NCBI taxonomy): Bacteria > Bacillati > Cyanobacteriota > Cyanophyceae > Oscillatoriales > Microcoleaceae > Ancylothrix > Ancylothrix sp. D3o. The sequence goes on from NZ_JAMXEX010000114.1 coordinate 1,608, forward strand.
AGAAGATTTTTACAGATGAGATGACCGGCTCAAAGATGGATCGCCCTGG
>NZ_JAMXEX010000115.1 GCF_025370775.1 Ancylothrix sp. D3o
CGAACAAAAATGCACCCTTGAGTATATTTCAGTGTTAGCTGACTTAACGACCCAAGAGGGGAATACCAGAAGCCCTGAATTTCAGGCAGATTTTTTGGGACTTGCTCAGCAATTGATACAACGTTTAAGCAGTAACTACCAAACCCAATTAGCTACCAGCCAAGAAGGCATTATCTGGTTATTGGCAGCCACCTGTTACATCAACAAATCCGCTACGCGGATTGGTAGTGATGAGTGAAGGACAATATTATGCTGAGTGTAGAAGAAATCCAGAAAACTTTGCCTCATTTCAGTAGCACAGAAAATTATTATCGCCACATTTTAGGCGGTTTCAATTATACTGATGGTGTACGGTATGTCGCTCAAAGTTGTGAAGCTTACTGGTTAATAGATGCGATAGCGTCCTACCAGTTAAAGCGGCCACTAATAAATAGTGAAGATTTGCAAAAGTTCCAGATTTTGAAACTGCAAGTCAACGAAAATAAAAGCGCTACCCTAACCCTAGAAAGGGATACAGATCAGCGAGTCTTCAGTCAATATCTTCCTTACACCGATTTTCCTTTACCGGAAATCAAGTTTTACCTAGCAGACAAAGTTTTGCTATTACCCACTGAATATTAATCATCCAACTGTAGAAACACTGGCACAGTCAGGCGTGTTTCTACAATCCACCATTACCCCACTCAAAATAATGAACGAAATCACCAGTTATGAAGATGGTTGGCAACACATCCCATGTCCAACCCCTGAGAGCAGTATTAGTCATCTCAAACTAATACCAGTTCCTCTCCCACCGGCTTTAGCAGCAGCTTTTAATATCGAAGCTGAAATCCGGTACATTTGCTTAACGTACCAGTACACCAACTGTTATGTAGAAACAGCACTGGGTGGCCATACTGATTCCTACTGGATTTATCGTGCGCTGGTAGATCATTTCACAGTTGCAATTCATCTACTAGGTCACGATTTAGGCAGTGATGACACCTATCCGACTTCTGGTTTATTAATCGACCAAGACCAATCAAAAATGTGGGTAGGGAATTATAAAGCCATCAAGAAATTCCTTACAGATTGGCAAAACTATTCGTACCCAGAACCTCCCCTTACACCAGAAATCAGGAAAAAGTTTTGGGATGCTGTGATTGCCGGTGCTACTGAAGTTGCTGCTGAATTAAAAACCCAACAATTTGATTACCAGAATTGGGGCAATCAACAGTTAAATCAATATACCCAAACCATTACTGCAATCACCGGCTTTCTGAACCAACACATCCCCCAATCATTAGCCGTAATTCCAGCGTTGCAGAAGAGTCTGAAAAAGCAAGAGAAATTCCGAGAACTAACCCAACTCAACTGGCTGTTAAACAATCTCATCAACGAACTAAAAAGCAATGAAAAAACCAACTAAACAACCATCTACCTCTGAACAAAAGCCTGCGGATAAATCAGAGGATAGCCAAGAAATCCTGGCTGCTAACCCTGAACAAAAGCCTGCTGAGCAATCACAGGATAGCCAAGAAATCCTAGCTGCAAATCTCGCCAAGGCCATGTTGAAAGTGAAAACCAAGAGCGACATTCAAGCACTCAAAGAATGGTCAAATGCTGAACAATGGCAGGCTGCTCAACAATTGTTAACCCCAGAACAACG
>NZ_JAMXEX010000116.1 GCF_025370775.1 Ancylothrix sp. D3o
ATAATGATTAATGGTTTAGGAAAGCTTTGGCAGTTTGGCTGATTTCATTCCCCAGATACATTCCAATACTGGGAATTCACGGTTTGAGTAAAACCACCGACAAGCGGTGAGATGGCTGTCTACTAAGTTTTGAGGAATTATTGTGAATTCTGCCGGCCTACTGGTTAAACCTCTGTAAGTTTCACCGACTATGAAACCCTGCTTCTGCTCAATCACCCAACTTTTTATCAAAGTATCGAGTACGACATTAGATAATTCTTTGGGTACACCAAACATCACTATCTCTGGGTGATGGAAAGTATGGAATAAACCAACTGTGTAAGTAACAGTCGGCTGTTCTTTCCTGGCATCCCCTAATACATTAATTAAGTGATAACCACAAGTTAATACGTTATTGGCGATTTTCTGGAGAATTGGTGGATTTAATTGAAGTTGAGCTTTCAGAAAAACCCCGGCGCCAATTGTTTTCTCGTACTGACTACGGACAGAAAAAGCTGTATGGGTCTTGATGTTTTCGACTAAATCTAGGGCAGCCGTATAACCGGCAGTCCTCATATAGTCAGCCAGAATATCGGTGGCATATTCATAATTGCCGGCTGCAACTGTCAGATAGAAAATGTTGCTCTTGTTAGACATGGTTCTAATTTTTGGGTATAGGAAACCTGAGCTTTAGATGGGGTCTAAAGCTGAGAGTTAGTTTGATTGTTATTCGTGGAATTTAGAAATCCAGTTCGCAATCTTCGAGGGATTGTTATTCGTGGAATTTAGAAATCCAGTTCGCAATCTTCGAGGGACTGTTCTTTCACCCATTCACCATCAATTGAAGGTTTAGATAATTTCAGGCCGGTGGGTGATAAAAATTGATACCAATGATCTGCAAATCTTGGGTGTTGTAAGATTTTGCAGCCTTTGATTGGCTCTAATCTGACACCACCGCGAGCACTAACCATTTCCATAATTTCATACAGTGGCCCATCCAACTTTTTCCACTCTTCACTTATTGGTTGTGGTGGTGGAAGGACGGTTAAATGTTGGAGAGGATGAAGGACTTTATCAAATTTCCAGCCTAATTTAAAATCACTGTTGCCTAACATCCCAAACCATTGAGTTTTAATTTCACCGAGCCCGGTAATTTCTACCACAATATCACCAAATTGTATGCCCTCATCTGGAGCGGAGATACGAATGCAATCACCAACTTTAAAATCCTCTACCTTAGTCACCGGCTCAAATTGGTAATCAGTAATGCTGGGTTTACTGATTGAGTTTGTTTGTAGTCGGACACGAAGTGAATTAATTTCTTCAAGTAAATTATTGCGCTCGCTTTCCAGTTTGGTGATTATCTCGGTGGCCGGTTCTTGTAAATGATCCACCGGCCCTGTTACATCCCCCGGCGCTCTTGTCTCCAAATTGGTTTGGAGTTGGCTCTTGAGTTGCTGGATCTCATTGAATAAACTATCGCGTTCGCTTTCTAGTTTGGTGATTATCTCAGTGGCCGGTTCATCTACCGGCTCCTCAATTGGCTGTCCACTACACAAAACCTTCAGTGCTTTATCCAGATGCAATTGGGCGTGTAACCGCCCCTGCTTCAACATTTCTTCCGATTTTCCGCCCAAACCCGCACACTGATCAATCTGTCTTT
>NZ_JAMXEX010000117.1 GCF_025370775.1 Ancylothrix sp. D3o
GCATATTTGGAATCAGAATCAGCAGGATAAAGTTTAATCTCTTGTTGTTCTTCTGCCAGAATTCTAATCCTTGGTTTCTGAAGCTTGGTTGAAGCTTTTTCCAACATGGCAGCCACAACTTGAAATACTGGGCCAATCTCAGCTTTTTGTTGGCTGGTTTCTAATGCTAATTTATGAAGCCAGAATAATTGGCCGGTACTTAAAGATTGGCTTTTGAATTTGCTAACCAAGCCTTTAGCAAACTCAGAGTCAACTTTAGATTCAACAATTTTTGCTGCTTCTGAATCTGTGAGGCTGGTGATAATTTCCTCGTTTTTCCATTTTAGCTTTCTATCTGATGGCATTGACGGTTTCCTAATTAAATTTAATTTACTTTTCCACTTAATAGACTTGCGAAACTGCAAGCGTATTACGTCCATCTCCCTTCTGCGTCATCGCGTTTCAACGCAGTAACTTTACTAACCTGCCGCTCAACATCACCAACCTCACTATCGAAACACCAAGGGTACGCTTTGACCCATTCCTCTACAAAAGCATTAGCCGCCTCTGACTCAACATATTTTTCATGGATGAAAGCGACGAGTTCGCTTTTTCCTTTGCAAAGGGAGTTAGAGTAGCCGGTGATGTTGTTTTCCCGACATAAGGCAATTAGTTCTTTGACGGTCATTTTTTGAAATTGCGTTGTCATTAATTTGTTAGTTTCCTTGCAATTCAATCTTAATTGGGAGCATTGGCAGTAATTCTCGAAAACGTTTAGCTTCTTCGTTTTTGAGAATTAAGAATCCCGCCGGATTAAAATATATCGTTAATTGTTCTTCTTCAGAATGTAAAGAAAAAGTCGCTCGTTTTATTTTCCATAAATTAAAATAAAACCGACACTGCAAAAGTCGGACAAAAATTTTTCCCTCAATATCTTGCTTTTCATAAATTGCATAGTGTTCCAGTTTTTCGATAAAGTCTGAGTCTAAGTAGCTATCTAATTCGATATGGGTTGTTTCATCATTGGTGTCGGAGAATAACTTAATATTATTTTTGAAATTCCTTGCCACCATAATTACAGATGCCAAATTGATTAATCCTTCAGTGGTTTGAACGATTGTAGGTTGAGTTCTGTTCATATTGATTTGGTGAGGTTAACTTTTAAATAATGAGAAATTCACGGACACGGAACTGAGCAGTTCATCCCCTCGCCACCCTTTGGATGCTTCAGCAAAATCGGGCCGGCTTGATAGATTGGGTGGGAACCAAGTTGTTTGACAAAAACCGGGACTTTTGAATTCTTGCTCATAATATGTTCAGGTTTTGTTTACAGGATTAGGTGGAGACGGATGGAAAAGTTGTCTCCACCGGCAGTAGTTGGAGTTATTTCAACAGTCCGTAGTTACGAGCGCAGATGGGCCCGTAACCCAGAGATAAGGAAGTTTCAGTGCTTAATCGTTGGTAACAGAAGCAGCAGCGGCCTGTCAGAGCACCGTATTCTTGTGCGGTATGGTGTGGGTTTTGAGCAAACTTTTTTAGGGCCGGTACGACCCATGCGGGACATCCTTTTGCTGGGCGGAATGTGCCGGCTTTATCAATTGTTCCTAGGAACCC
>NZ_JAMXEX010000118.1 GCF_025370775.1 Ancylothrix sp. D3o
TCACTATTAATAGCTATTTGTCGCAAGCCCGAAGTCGCTTGAGGGACGGCAATTGTTTGAATAACTTGATGATAAGTTGTCGAAAATGGGTCGATATCGAGAACGTAAATCCTGCCGGTTATTCCATCAGTAATATAAGCGTATTCGTCCCTCGAATCAATGACAATTGATTGGGGTGATGCGCCGGTAGGTAAATTGATGGGATTGACTTCAGGAGTATCAGGATTCGTATCGACTTGTTGTAGTGCGAGCGCATCTACTAATGCCACGCTTCTTGAGCCTCCCAATACTACATAAACGCGGGTGGCATCGCTCGTTACAGCCAGTTCGCGGGGTCGATCTGTAATATTATCAGTACCAACAGGAATGCTAACTAATTGCAAGTCGTTGCTGTTGCCATTTTCCACTACTGATTCGGGATCAGTGCCGTCAAGAACTGCCACTCGATCTGCACCCCGCAGCGCTGCAAAAATGTATTCAGCGCCGGTGTTTAACTGAATTTCATTGCTGTCGTATTCGACTTCTTCATATACTGGCTGTGTACTATTTTGACCGACGAGTTCGTTCTGTCTCCGGCTGATAGAAATTTGAGAGACTCCGAGTGCAACGGTGTTGGGAACTTTAACTGCTACTTTAAATTGATTGTCGCCTAATGCTTGGCTGAGATTAGGCAATACGGTTCCTTCATAAACCTCATCCCCGACATAAAATTTAACTATTAAATCTTCAAACCGGCTACCTTTAGGATCACTGCCCTTATCGACTAAAACGTTGGAGCCGGTTAAAAATAAAACCGGCTCTCCCCCCAGAAAAGGATTGTTAGATTCATCATTAAATTGTAGAGAAGCTTTTTGTAAAATAGGTGGTTCTGTTGGGTCATTATCCACAGGAGCCGACATATTTAAGGATGTCTCAAATGTTGCCAGCCCATCCGTAGAACGCTGCACTCCTACTTCAGTAATCACCGGCAACCCTACTTTAGGAATCGCTATAACTTTCACAGAGGAAATATCATAAGTAACTGTAAAAGCAGGGATAGTTACAAAATTGTCAGGCTCAATTAATTGGCCGATATTGCCTCTAGGATCAATAATTCCAAAAAAGGCTAACGGGAAATTATAGTTGAGAGTAAGCTGTCCTTTTACAAGGGTAGCGCTACCAGTAATTTCAGCATAAGCTACCATATATTCGCCTGGTCTAATCACCCCCGGATACGGTGGTGAAGAGGTACGAATCATACCATCATTTCCCACAATTCCTGATTCTTCTTGTAGCCAAATAGGATTCCATGTGCCGGTTTCATCCGGTAATGCTCCTTTCCTCATAAAGTAAACTTCCGTACCTGCTTGCATCCCCGCTGGTGCCGGTATTGCCAATTGTGCCGGCACGTTTAAAGCGTTCTCACGCTTTCTCTAAATTAAATGCACCGGCAAACTGGAATCCTTCAGGAATCGGTAATGATAATTGTGCTTGATTTAAAGCCGTTAAACTAACAGTTGTATTTGCATCTAATGC
>NZ_JAMXEX010000119.1 GCF_025370775.1 Ancylothrix sp. D3o
GAAGATGTTGCTTTACATATTGTTACAGATTACACCGGCCTAATTAACAATGCAATGAAAGCTGCTAGTAATGTGGAACATGAGGTAGAGCATATCCAAAAGTATGCTTCTGAGACTAACAAAGGAAACTATATTAAAGAAGTTTCCATCCATTTTAAGAAGCTGGTGGGTGAGCAACTAGAAATCTCTGAGAAAATAGAGCGTGGTGAAGAGTTAAAACCCACTGATAAACTGTACCCCCCCGAAGTCCTTGAAAAGATGACAGTTATTGCTGATATGCTGGATACTTCTAGCCATCATAGTGGTGCAAATTCTGTACTATCTACGGCTGAATATTATAAACATTCTCACGACGCGGCAAAAAATGGTCTATATCAACCACCAACCCTCCAACAAGTAGAAATGGGGCTAGAGACTTATCGTCAACTGTTACATGATGATGTCGTCCAAAAGTTAGCGTACCAAAACCAAATTGCCGTAGATGCCTTCAAAAGCGCACGTCAACCAGATTTAGAAGAAATCGATTTCTACAAGAAGATTCCTCATAAAAAACCGTCTCATGTTGGGCGAATGAAAGACCCTAACATTTATAAACTAGGCAATGAAATTACACCAAATGGCTACGATGCCAAACAATTATTATTAACAACGCTAAACCCGATTATAAGTGAAGCATCTGTTGAAATCGCACCCAATGACCAATTCAGGAATTTATTTCCTAATCCTGATAATTGTGATAACCCCCCCTATAATACTGACCATAAGGTGATGGCAATTAATGCTAAGAAAAACTTTGATACCCTCTTTAATATAGCAGTTGAATCTAGTACCTCCCAACGTACAGAAAAAGGGCCAGTCATGGAATGTACTACCAAACAAGGTAACAAATTTACCATCTATAATATTGGACAATTTGGCATAATAGATATTAAAGCCGGGTTGACCCATCAAGAACTAAACTTAACATTTAAAGAAGATTATCAAAACCGCATTATGGCATTGGTGCCGGTGGTAGATCCTACCACTGGAAAGTCTGAACAAAAACAGATTGGGTTTGTGCGTGCAGCAGATGCAAAATCGCTGAATATCTGTGGTAATGATGGGATAAATAAAACCACAGTTCCTAGTTATTTTATTGGGCCATCTTACACTGAAGAACAAACTAAAGCATTATTTGAAGAAGCCAAACAATACGCTTTAAGTGTGAGAGAATGGAGTATCCAAAACAATTGTCTGACTGAAATGGCCGCCGCTACCTGGGATGTATGCACCGGCACCAATAATATCAGCCAAGTTCAAAAAGAAAGTAGCAGACAAAGTAACCAAAATTTCATGTACCAGGCGTTTGAACAAGAATACCTAGAACGCCTCCAAACTTTCCAATTCACCAGTTTAAAATTAGTAGGACAAAACCACAGTGAACTCAACAAGAGTGAGCATTTAGACCCTCAAACCTACAACTTTAA
>NZ_JAMXEX010000120.1 GCF_025370775.1 Ancylothrix sp. D3o
GAAATTTCTCTAAAGACGCTGGCAAAAATTATGTTCTACACCGGCACCAGCACTAATAAATCTCCGAGCCGGTGGCTCTTGATGCCAGATTCTACTATTGAACGATGACACCTGCCGATCTAAAGTATTCGACTATAAAATGAAGATATCGGCCTTCCCACAAATATCTACTATTTATAAGGTGGCACCGGTGTCTTTAAAAGATTCAATTATTCAAAGGTGGCATCGGCCTGTTTAAAACATCCAATTATTCAAAGGTGGCACCGGCCTGTTTAAAACATCCGGCCTTTCCAGGGGAACACCGACCTATCAAAAATATCCAACCTTTCCAGGGGAGCACCGGCCTATCAAAAATATCCAACAATTCAAAGGTGGCACCAGCTTGTCTAAAACATCCGAAGATTTCAACACCGCCACCGGCCTGTCAAAAATATCCCAAGATTTGAACACCGGCACCGACCTATCTAAAATGGTTTTATTTTTGTGCCCCCCAACTCCCCGTGTTTCCCCTTCATTCATCGTGGGGACATTCTGAACCTGCCGAAAAATGGTGGATATTTTTAATGCACCGGCACCACAAAACGGACATTCTTATGATTAGTGGTACTTTGAACCCCTGGAGTCTCGCTACTGGTTAATGGCCGGTGGTCGGTGGGACTGTACTCAATGCCGATGGGTTGACGAGTCGGTGGAATGTCTGTACTACCCGATAGCCGGTGGGTTGATGAGCCGATGGGATGGTGGTTGTCACAGATGCCCTTAGTAGATAGGTAGCTAAAAAGCCAGTCACAGACACCAGGCTTTCTGGGGTGATGCTGGTAGAGACGTTCGCAACTCGGTAGAAAGTCTGTACGGGCCTGTGGTTCTGGGACTCTACGAGGGGGCCGGTGGCCAATGGCGGATACAACCGTTTTGGCTGCTGCTTGTAGGCCGGTGGCTGATGATATTGTGCGGGGGATATTTCAGTGGCTATATGGTTGATGTTGATGAGCCGATTGGATGACGGTTGTCTTTGCAAGGCTTGGCGATAGCACCTACGTTGTCCTCACTTTCATTGTTCTTGCTATTGTCCTCTATAGTCTGTTCCAAAAGTAAGTAACCCTTCAAGATTTCCACAAATCAATAAGTGAAAAAATGAATGGAAAAAATTTATGTGAATAATAGATATAGCGCTTCTCTGCCTAATGAGGCACTAATTAAAGGTTAAATGTCTTACTTGGTCAATGTTTTGGTGTCCCTCACGAGTTCAGTAACCGCTATAAATCGAATCGAACAAATTGCAGGCAATCGTACTCTCTTTATAATCATTTATTTCTCCATAGACAATTTCATTGTATAATAAGAAAAACCCCAAAGCATCTCAATTACCTAATAATGACCCGCTTTATCCACGATCAATTCGCCAAAGATTGCCTAGAAG
>NZ_JAMXEX010000121.1 GCF_025370775.1 Ancylothrix sp. D3o
CGAGGGATGGCTAAACAACCCATAGTGTTAGCAATTGCTTTTCCTCTATGGATTCATTTATTGATGGCGTTAGCCACCAAAAGCTTTTACGGATAGATGTGGGGGATACTTTCCGGAAATAATTGCCAGGAAATCAATAGTAGGGAGTAGCTTGGTTACATCGACATTTCCGCTAAAAACATTTGTTTACTAAAATAATTGAGGTAAAAAATATGGTGGTAAATAATGGCAGAGTAGATAATCAAGAATCTGATTTTAGTGATGGATTACCTGGTGATACCACGCCCCACTCGTTTAATGTAGAGGGACTGACGAGGGAAGATTTATTGAAGTGGTTTTCACCAGAGACAATACCGGCTAGTGTTGAGGAATTCAAACAACAGATACTAGAAACAGCAAAAAGTGTGGGGATGGATGAGGATGATCCTGCTTTTGGGCAAGCTTTAGCTCAAATGCGGTTGGATTTGTTAATCCGGTTAATGCCGTTAATTTTTGATAAAGTTTTCTTCAATTGGTTGGAAGCTGTACGAGAAGTCAAAGAAGAGCAGAAAGAATGGTTAGATGAAGTCAAAGAGGAAATTATGGCATACCAAGAGGCCGGTGTGATGGGGATGCGGTCAGCAATTGCCAGAGCAGTTGAAGAATTGGTGAAGGATGCTGAAAGACAGAAATCCCGACAGTTTTTCTCATCTTTAATGCCGGCTATGGGAGTATTATTGGCTACCTTGGGATTAGGTGTGGGTTTGGGTTGGGGCGTGGCCAAAAGCCTTCAAAATGCTCCCCAAAGTTCATCGGTATCGATGGTGGAGTTGCCCGGACAAAAGTAAATCAGAAATCAGATCCGCCAGCTTAAGTCTGGCACCCCCATTAGTAAACAGCTACACAGAGTTCTGTATCAATGGCGAGGTAATCGCTTCTCTCAAGCGTCTGGTTTGAATAAGAACGCTGTCGGTGACTTGGGCACGACACACACCCCCATCCTACAAAAAATGGTAGGGGGTTCAACTCAGTACAACCTGTAGATATGGTTATTAAATTGGCTTTTCAGTAAAAACACGGTTGACATCCTTCGCTTTTCCTTGGCCTTAGCCCTTAATAATTTTTCGGGCGGCAAAATAAAAATTATTGGGGCCATTTTTTAGGCAAAAAGCTCCGACGTGGCCCAAAAAGCCTACTGTAATTTTCTAAAAAAATCCGTAATTTCTCCGAGGCTCGCTCATTTTAGGCGTGTTATTATCACGTTTAATTATGCTTTCCGCTTAAAAAGTCGCCAAACTAAAAAGCAATTAGAACGCTTTTTAAATGACGGCTATTTAAGGACAAATAACCTTTTAGTAAGTAGGGGTGTCTCGTCATGTCAGAGTTTGATATTGGTGTAGTCCAAAATAATGCTACCTACCTAGGTACTCTCAATAG
>NZ_JAMXEX010000122.1 GCF_025370775.1 Ancylothrix sp. D3o
AAACGAAGTGGGAAGGCTAAAACAGTCAGGATGTTGGCTTAGAAGCAGCCATCATTTAAAGAAAGCGTAATAGCTCACTGATCGAGTCGTCCTGCGCGGAAGATGTAACGGGGCTAAGCCAGTCACCGAAGCTGCGGATATCCGTAAGGATATGGTAGGAGAGCGTTCTGTAAGCCTGCGAAGGTGTCTTGTAAAGGATGCTGGAGGTATCAGAAGTGCGAATGCTGACATGAGTAGCGATAATGGGGGTGAAAAGCCCCCACGCCGTAAGCCCAAGGTTTCCTGTTCAACGTTCATCGGAGCAGGGTGAGTCGGCCCCTAAGGCGAGGCAGAGATGCGTAGCTGATGGGAAGCAGGTTAATATTCCTGCACCGTCGTATGATGCGATGGGGGGACGGATCGCGGAAGGTTGTCTGCCTGTTGGAATAGGCAGTTTCTGGTTCATAGAAGGCGCTTAGGCAAATCCGGGCGCGTAATTCAAGGGACTGGGACGAAGAACTTAGGTTCTGTAGCAATCGGAAGTGGTTCCAAGAAAAGCCTCTAAGCTTCAGTCATACGAGACCGTACCGCAAACCGACACAGGTGGGCGAGATGAGTATTCTAAGGCGCTTGAGAGAACTCGGGAGAAGGAACTCGGCAAATTGGTACCGTAACTTCGGGAAAAGGTACGCCCCGGTAGCTTGGTCACTTTACTGTGATAGGGCGAAAGGGTTGCAATAAACTGGTGGCTGCGACTGTTTAATAAAAACACAGCACTCTGCAAACACGAAAGTGGACGTATAGGGTGTGACGCCTGCCCGGTGCTGGAAGATTAAATGATGGGGTGCAAGCTCTTGATTGAAGTCCCAGTAAACGGCGGCCGTAACTATAACGGTCCTAAGGTAGCGAAATTCCTTGTCGGGTAAGTTCCGACCTGCACGAATGGCGTAACGATGGCCACACTGTCTCCTCCCGAGACTCAGCGAAGTTGAAGTGTTTGTGATGATGCAATCTACCCGCGGCTAGACGGAAAGACCCCATGAACCTTTACTGTAGCTTTGCATTGGACTTTGAATCAATCTGTGTAGGATAGGTGGGAGGCTTTGAAGCGGGAACGCCAGTTCTCGTGGAGCCAACCTTGAAATACCACCCTGGTTCATTTGAGGTTCTAACCTTGGCCCGTTATCCGGGTCGGGGACAGTGCATGGTAGGCAGTTTGACTGGGGCGGTCTCCTCCTAAAGTGTAACGGAGGAGTTCGAAGGTACGCTAGTTACGGTCGGACATCGTGACGATAGTGCAATGGCATAAGCGTGCTTAACTGCGAGACTGACAAGTCGAGCAGGTACGAAAGTAGGACATAGTGATCCGGTGGTTCTGTATGGAAGGGCCATCGCTCAACGGATAAAAGGTACTCTGGGGATAACAGGCTGAT
>NZ_JAMXEX010000123.1 GCF_025370775.1 Ancylothrix sp. D3o
ATTGCTGCATACAATCCCCCACCTAAAACATCTTCCCAGAGGCCGTTCATGGCTTCAGCAATGGCTTCTGCGGCTACCGCTGAATCCTCTGTAATTTGGGCTGCTGACTCCCCGTAAGAGCCACCACCAATCTGTGCTAAAACCATGAACAACACAGCGCTACTCCTCAAAATAACCGAGCTTTAGATGCAGTTTCCAAATTTTGTAAACCGGCAGCCCCCAGTTCACTTTGTTGTTGCTGACGTTGGCTATCAACTGCTCTGGAGATATTAGTAAGATTGACGTTTGCTAAATCTTGAGATTGTTGCGATTTTAGAGCATCAGTTCTTTGTGCCCCTAGTAATGCGCTAATCTCTTGATTTTGAGCAGCCATTCTTTTCATTACATCTTGGGTAACAACATCATCTTGTGCTTGTTGGCTTAAACTACCCACTGAATTAACAGAATTTTGGGTAGCCGCAACTTGTTGTTGTTGCTGTTGTTGTCCTTCAATTGATAATGTTTGAGCAGCGTTAGCACGGGTAGATTGCCGGTCTATTTCATTGGCCACACGGTCTGAAGAAAACAATTGAGAATCATTTAATCCCAGCATCCCTTCAATATCAGTTCGAGATTGTTGAGGATCTGGTAATCCTAATGAACCAATTGCACCATTGACGGCAGCTTCGATATCAGCATTTAATGATTGAGCAATTTGTTGCAATTTTGTGTTAAGTGTATCATTCACAAAATCTTGAATGGCGTTTACTTGCTGGTTAAACTGCTGTACAATTTGCTCTAACGGATTACCCTGTTGTTGCTGCGTCATCTGATTGGTTTGAGCAAAAGCCTCCTCAAGCATCAATGGAGAAATCACAATTGATGGAACCGCCACTAAAGTTACCATTACCTTGACCGTATTGGCGACCATCTGGGTACGAATTGAAGTTATTTGTTGTGTAGCTGGGGGAACTTTAGACTTTGATTTATTTCGCTTAGCCATTGGTTTTACCTCAATGTGATTGGACTAATTGACGGGAAAATTGAGTGAGAGCAATAAACTTATCCGGGTATTGTTTCATTACTTCATTTCTGGCTTGTTGTTCGGAAGGATTATTAGCCACTACTGCCAACAATTGAATACTCGGATAATACCGGCATTCGGTATAGCTACCATTGTCATCTAGTAGCCATTTTGAATAAATGCCCTCTCGTTTTGGAAAGAATGCCTCAGTCGCATTTTTGCCAACAATTTCTCTGGGATATTTCAAAATATTGACAAAACTATCAACGGCGGAGGGTTGTATTCTATAGCATTACGCGCATACGTTAGGACAATTTTTAAAAGCAGAATCCACACATTCTTGCAGAGTTTCAAACTCTTTT
>NZ_JAMXEX010000124.1 GCF_025370775.1 Ancylothrix sp. D3o
GACAGTAGGGGGTTTCAACTTTTTAGGTCTGTTTTTTCTTTAATGCTGGGCAACCTCTACTACTGGTGGGATGGTTAAGCTTGTTTGTTAGTTATCAGAATATTGTGGTGGCGCTCTGCCTGGTGGACAATATCGGATAACGTTAGGGAACTCTCAAACTTCAAAGCTCGCTTTAGATCATACATCAAAAATAGTCTCGTGTATTTGGAAAACTTTTAAAGTTCCGGTTCTTGAGAAAGCTGATATTTAGCTTGTACCCACCGGCACATCAAACCCGATAAATCTTGTAATGCAGTAATATCAGCAGGTTTCAGTTCTGAGGAAACTTGAGGCCACGTTTTCTCATTAAGGCTTATTTGGAAATTGTCGCGTTTGCGGTGAACAAAAATCGCTCCCGTTTTTCGGGAGAAACTCCATTCTTTGCCATCTACGCGGTGGTTAGGAGATAGCGAGGTGATAGTGGTAGCGAGGGGGATGAGAGTTTTACTGATACCGAGGGTTAAATCAGTTATCAATTTACTTTCAGTTACAAGTGATTGCCGTTGTTTTTCTGCTGCCATTGCTTTTTGACGATAGGCATTGCGTTCTTCTTCAAGTTTTTGAATCATGGCAAACTGGACTTTTATTAAATCTAATTGGGGTTGAAGATATTGAATGGCACGTTGTCGATATTCGCTTGCTGTTTCTCCCTCCCTCGCTTCTGGAAATAACTGTTCAGTAACCAATGGTTCTGCTATGGCTGTATTCACTGCTTGATAATATTGCTTGACTTTGGTATGGGTGGTTTTGCTGCCTTTTATTCCCCGCTCAATCCCCAACGGTTCAAGAGCTTGAGCATAACTGTCTTGAATTTTAGACAAGCTGTCTCTTGTGCCGCCAAATTCAGTAGTTTTATAGCTCAATTTACCTGCTTTGTTGAGAGGAACCCACAGACAATGGATATGGGGGGTGGCTTCATCTAGGTGCAGACTGGTTTGTAGAATATTGTCGCCTAGTTTTTGTTCTAACCACTGGCTGCTTGTTTTTTGCCATAAATTAAGTTTTTCTTCATCCCATTCTCCGTAGGCGCCGGGGTCATCATATCTAAAGTATTCGGGGGAAGCGCTGAGGATAATCTCTGCACCAAGCACTGCATTTTTCCTGACTTTCTGAGAGCCAATTTTTTCTCTGGCCTGTTTTACCACCTCCGAAGGTTTGGTAGGGCCGGCCAAGATGACAACATTTCCCTGTGGGTTAGCATTGGGTGTAACAAAATTACGAGAGTCGTGGCTGGCTGCTATTTCCACATCTCTTAAGCTTTTGAGTTTGTTAACTCTTAAAATGGTTTGAGCGTTCATGC
>NZ_JAMXEX010000125.1 GCF_025370775.1 Ancylothrix sp. D3o
ATCTTTACAGGATTGTTGTGCTAGTTCGAGAGCTTCTTTGGAGGGGAGAAGAGAGTAGGTGATGATGCTACCGTCGGAACTGTGGAGATAAGTTTGATATCCCTCCTTCATCTCGATATAACTCACCATCTTTAGAACCATTGTTTGAGGTTTGATATCCATAACCTTGTTAAGTAAGATGAAACAAAAAGCGCCTTGATAATCAGCGCTTCTTGTTATGGTTGTGGGCAAAAATGGTATTATTTGATTCGTAGGTAATTGCTGCGTTCTTTTAGCACAGCAATAATTTTGTTGTTGTGGGAGAGGGTGCCGGTCTTAGAATGGCGGCAAGCTTCTTTTAAAGCTTCGGTGTCAATATCAACAATTACTTTACGGAATTCTTCTGGTACCTCATCTGGTAGTAGATCCGCAGGAAGTTGCACTGGCACCTTACCACCGGCTTTACAGAGAGTAACAGCACTTTCAATGCCTTCTAACCGTTTACCTTTTTCTCCTAATTGTTCAACCCGTTGTTCAAGAAAGCTTTGGAGATTTTGCTTTAACCAGTACGCTGCTTTTTCAGCAGAACAGGCAAGTTCCATAATACTTTTAGCGCGTTGTTTTCTGGTTTCTGCGAGTTCTAGTTTGGATTTGATGACACTGGTGTAAGCATCAATTTTAGATTCAATCTGGGGAATAATCTCATCAACAATTCCCTGGGCTAATCGTTGATTTTCTGGGGTAGGGTCAGACTCAATAATTTCTGCCGCTAACTCTAGTTGTTCTGAAAGTTCATTGAGGGTAGCCATAAATTATTGGGGGTGTAGGTTCAACCATATCAGCGCGTTAGCGCGTACTTAGCTGATATGGTTGAACCTCCTGCAATACCCTACCGACCAACAGAAGACTGATGAGCTAACCAATAAAGGGTACGGTCTGTAATCCCTCGACCATTAAATGAATGCCATTTATAATCACATTCACCGGCCTTATATTTCTGAGAAAGTTTGCTCCACTTATCCCAATCATCTAACAGGGATGGACTAATGAATTTGAGTGCCATTCCTACTTTGATCCACCAATGGTAATCATCCGCATATTTTGGATGAATTTGTGTTAACAGAAATCTAGCAGTTCTTATACTGTTACTGCGAATTGGGCTGTGGCCGGTGTACTGGGGATGATCGGTGTACCCGGTGGTGGAAAAGTCGGTCGTCTTGGAGAGGCCGGTGTATCCGGTGGTGGAAAGGTTGGTCATCTTGGAGAGGCCGGTGTACCTGATGTATCCAGCGGTGGTCGAGGTGTCGGTGGTGTACCCGGTGTACTTGCTGTAC
>NZ_JAMXEX010000126.1 GCF_025370775.1 Ancylothrix sp. D3o
TTGAATCACCCATCAAGTGCGATGGCTACGGCTGGCGGAGCGAGCGCGATTTTTCCTAACTTATTCAGCAAGCCCTAGCTAATATTGGATTGCATGGCGCGCGAACAACTTATTAAAACTACCAATCCTAAGCTAGGAATAGTGCGGTATGCGGATGACTTTATAGTCACTGCTAGAGACAAATGTTGTCTCGAAAAAGCCAAAACAAGAATTCAGCAATGGCTATCAGAAAGAGGTCTTGAATTAAGCACGGAGAAAACGGTCATCACACCGTTGTCAGATGGCTTTGACTTCCTAGGATTCAACCACCGCCACTATAAAGGCAAATTGCTTATCAAACCATCCAAAAAGAAAGTCCTAGACTTTTGCAAACGGATAGGCAAAGAAATAGAAGCAATGAAGGGTTGTCAACAAGAGGAAGTTATTAGAAAGCTCAATCCAATTCTTCGAGGTTTTGCTAACTACTACAAAGGGGGAGTTAGCAAGAAAACTTTTAGCTACATCTCACACCGGGTGTGGTTATACCTTTGGCGTTGGGCTAAGCGTAGGCATCCCAACAAATCAAAAAGATGGATTAAGCAACGTTACTTTAAGACCATTAAAGGCAAAGATTGGGTTTTTACCTGTTTAGGTGAAAACCGGGGAAAAGAGAAGTCATACACTCTCTATTCTATCGCATCCACACCCATCGAACGCCACATAAAGGTCAAAGGAGAAGCGTCACCCGATGATCCAAGCCTAAAAGAATACTGGAAAAAACGCCACCAAAAATACGGTAAAAGCTATTGGGAAAAGAATTCCCGTAACTACAAAATAGCTCAGAACCAAAACTGGGTATGTCCCATTTGTGGTGAACCACTCTTCAACGGTGAGGAAATCGAGACCCATCACATAACACCTGAAGCGAAAGGTGGAAGAGACGACATCGAAAACCTAACGCATTTACACAGAGCGTGTCATAAACAGGTACATACATCAAAATCCAAGTTTGAAAGCTTGAAGTAAGGCTTGAGCCGTGTGAGTGCGAAAGTCTCATGCACGGTTCTTAGGGGAGGGGCGGGGAGTAATCCCCAAACCTTACCCGACTGTTTCGGACCCGGTGGATGCGGGGGCACAGGCGAATGTTTAGAAATCGAGGAATCTGTAAGGGCCGATGGATATTGAAGGGCCGGTAGATGGAGAACTGGCAACTGAAATTATCGTTCTTTCTGAAAGCTAATTAAAAAACCTGGATTATTCTGGAACTCTATTGTCAACCTTCGTAGCCAATTTTGATTGAT
>NZ_JAMXEX010000127.1 GCF_025370775.1 Ancylothrix sp. D3o
TCTGAGTCGATTAAAGCCATCCGATGTTGGACAACATGGCGGATGATTTCATCTTTTTGACCGTCGCTAAGAATGGTTTTCTGGAGTTTTTCATCTAATTCTTGAAATCGCATCTGAGCAAACTCTGGTGTCATTTTACCATGTGAGTCACCTACCAAGCGAATAGCGACATCATTGGGTAAATAGCCACCATTTTCACCGGCATTCTGTGGGTTTGATTGGTCGTCTTCTACAATGAGAATTCTGGCTTTTCTGGAGTTGGGGATACTGGCTTTATCGTTTGTAAGCTGATCATAATTTTTGCTGCCGGTGCAACTGCCAACGAACAGAGAACCGTAAGCACCTCTGTCTTTGGGGTCTGGCATAAAAGAGTCTAAGAATTCTTTGACAGATACCGGCCCATAAAAAGCACGACTACCAGAGCTAAATAACATTACTTGTTTTTCTGCACCAGGAATATTGTCGTTCGGGTGCCGGTGTAACATTTCTGGTGTTTGCCAATCATAAATATTAGTGACTGTTAATGATTGAGCTATGTTGTTGGGGTCGGCATAATGTCTTAATTTTTCATTGGATAAAAGTAGGCTTTCTAGTAAGGTATTATTGATTTCCTCCACCATTGGGTTTGATAATGTTGGGTTATTGGTGAGGTCTTTATAGCTGTTTAATGCCGAGTCAAAGTGTCTGAATTTCATAGCAAAACTCCCTCAGCTTTTTGCTGAGTTTATCTGTCGGTTGTTGGTGATAATTGTTCTACTGGTAATTTTAGTGGATTGTTGGGTTGATAGCTTTCAGCAAAAAGGTATATTTCTTTTGGATGGTTGGCTGGTGAACGTTTTGCGGAATGTCTGTACTGGTTTTGAGGGTGATGATTGTTTCCTAAACCACAATAAAACCAGAGCATTTTGTTATAATTGGATTGGTAAGATTTAGGAAGATGAATTAATATGAACCCCTCTGATTCACAACGGGAAAGAGAATTAAATGCTGTTTTGGGTGGTGATTATTTGTCAATCCAAGAGAGCCGGTGGGCAAATCAAAGAGCAATTGATGAGGGTGCTGATATGTCAGAACTACCCTACGATATTGAGCCAGACGATTATTATACGAACTATGGAACGCGGTCATCTGGTTATGAAGAGGAGAGTGGCGATAATGATTATCCTCCTTATGATCCAGATGCGCCTGATGATTTTTGATATTCACTAC
>NZ_JAMXEX010000128.1 GCF_025370775.1 Ancylothrix sp. D3o
TAAGCTGCTACGCAGCTAAACCAGACAAACAGCATTACCTTTGTTTTTAATTTTCCGTTCCCATTGAATAACCAGTTCTCCTTCATTTAATAACTTATGCAGCAATTCCTCTAACTGTTCTACTGATTCAAATAACCGATGAGCGATATATTCTTTTGCGGAATGCCACACTAATTCAATTAAATTGTAATCTGGACTATACGGCGGTAAAAATTCCAAGATAATATGAGGCATCTCTGATGAGATTTTCATTAATATATCTTTCTTCTTGTGGTAGCTCGCATTATCTAGGATAATCACAATTTTCACACCAGAATCCTCGAACTTTCTGCCAGAATTTCCCTGCTCATACCATTCTTGAATTAATAAATTATTTAAAGACTTAATTTGCTCATAGAAGGTGTTTGCATCCCCTTTTTTAATAACAAAATTTAACCTTTTTTTATCCTGATACCTTACCCCTCCCATCAAATTTACTCTACCCCTTCTCCGCTGACCAGTTATTTTTTTGCGACTACCTTTCTTTCCCCAGTTTTTTCTTCTAATTACTCGTAAACTAAACCCGCTTTCATCCCAAAACCATACTTGTAAACGCTCTGGGCTTTCCATTGTTATTTTTAAATACTCCGCCAGCTTCTGTTTAAATGCTTCCCTCAAGAGGGGATTTTGTTTGTCTTCTAAGCTATATTTTGCCCAAATATAAACGTATTTTTTTTTACGCAATATCCTTGCCACTTGCGAACCACTTAGTTTTATTCCTGTAACTTTTTCTAAATAAGTTGCTAGTCTCGCTGCTGTCCATCGGCCAAATTCATATCCATATTCTTCGGGATTTTTGTCAATAGTCTCTAGCAATATTTTTTCATATTCTGCTGTGGCTTTGCGAAAGTTACCTAGACTCCTTTTATCTAAAAAACTATCTGGATTGTCTGGATCTCCATGAACCGCCCAGTAAGCAACGGTTGTGTAAGCAATTTCTAAAAAATCACTGATTTCTTGATAAGTTTTTCCGTCATTTATCAGTAATAAAATCAAGGCTTTTTCTCTAATATGAGAGCTTTCAGATTCTTTAAGTAGTGTAATTAAATTTTCTTTTTGAACTTGAGATAAATGGTTTTTAGCTGGCATAGACGGGCCTAATAAATTGCATAAATTTGTTTTTTCATTATACATTATAAGTGCGTAACAGCTTA
>NZ_JAMXEX010000129.1 GCF_025370775.1 Ancylothrix sp. D3o
CCTCAATAACCATCAAACATTATGGCAAGAGCACCGCCACAAATAAAACCGCTACGCGGTGTCCGAACGAAGGTTTAACAAATTAAATCTCCCTCCATGAATCCATAAAGACCATAGAACATCCAACAATCTCAAAGAGAGTCAAGAAAATGACCAAGAATATCCAAAGTAATCAAGCAATCCCAGTTAATCAAGCAATCCCTGGTAATCAGGCAATTTCTGGTAATCAGGCAGTCCAAGATAATCAACTGTTACCAAGCACTCAACAAAATGAAGTAGTAACAAACGAATTTAATGAATTTTGCAGTCCCAATTTCATCGACCCTAATGGTCGTTTACCTCGAATTCAAGCAGTACGAGGCGAAGATCCAAAACAATTTGGCTATTTCGTACCCCTAGGTGAAATGGCAAAAGCCGGTTGGGCAGACTTTGATGAAAACCAAATCACCGAATATACATTTCAATCAGGAGTAAGTGAAAAGGGGTTACTACTACAAAACCCTCGGATGCTAGTTTGTCCAAAATCACCACTTTTAGCAGTAGACTGGCAGCAATCAAAAGAAACGCAAAGTACGGTGATTCTGGGGGAATACCGGCGTGAACACAAGGGCATGGAAAATATAACGAATGTCCAGCTTTTCCAGATTTTCTTGCTCAATCAGAAAAACGAACCTTTGCACCAAATTCCGTTAATCTATAAGGCAAAAGGTACAAACCAGGCATCCTTCTCAGTACACTGGCAGCAATTCTGTAGTGAATTCAATACCTGTTTCTCAATTGCCAACCGGCACCTTGGGGCATCCCCAAAACCAAAGAATTTTGCGTTTAATTCCCTATTGGTATTTTGTCCAAAGCTGGCCCGCGAAATAGTGGGAGATAAGCAGAAGTCACCGGCCCTCCGAGTAGTGGGCTACGAGCAACCGACTCTCGAAAACTGGACACAATTCTTTGTTGGAACTAATGCCACCACTAAACAATTTGTCTGGCAGGGGTTAACACCAAACGATCCACTGCAAATGCCGGCATTACCAGCAACAACTCCATCAGCATTAGGAGCCCCAAAAGAAGCCGGTGAAGCATTGCCATTCTAAACAGTCCACTACCCCCCTTATCTCTGGGGGGTATCCCAGAGGGGAAACTATGGAAACTATAGACAACACTTAATTTTGTTCAAAATCTCAGGGTACTGAGTA
>NZ_JAMXEX010000130.1 GCF_025370775.1 Ancylothrix sp. D3o
ATAGTAGCATTACCAAACGATAGTTTTTCCTCTTTTTTGACTGGTGCATAATCATTTTCTGGCAATTGCATTTGGCGGAGATAGGCAACATAAGAGGGGTAATTCTTAGCAAGCGCTGCTGCTTTTGTATCCCCGTCATAGTCTTGACCGGCCTTTTTCTCTAATGTGTTATTTCTAATACCGATTTCAGGGTTAATGCCAGCTTTTATTTCCTGGGTTCGCCGTTCAACGTATTTATCTAGTGGTTCATCTGATACAGCGAATACACCAACCAGGGGACGACCTTTAGGGTCTAAAATATCATCGGTTTGGGTATTAGTTTGGATGGCGACATCAGTACGAAGTAGACAGGGAGAACGGAAGTTTATAATATCTTCTCCCATTGGTAAACCCGGTACACAAATTTGGTCATCATTTAAATCTTTGCTAGGGATAATGATAGCCCGATTCCATTTTATTGCACCACCACTAACAATATCAATTTTTTGTTTACGGATATAATCATTTAATTTGTTCGCAATATAACCATTTTCTACAATTTGCTCTAGGGTATTATTTTCTTGGGCTGTTTTGAGGGCTTTGTAAATTAGCATCTCTTGTTGAGTTTCTTTCTCCAAAAGAGAAGCCATTTCATCTGTAATCGTTTCATCTTGCCCTATCATTTCATACATTGATTCTAGGGCCGCTTCTTCTACTTCTTCAAGGGTAATCGGGCTTTCTTCCGAGTCAGATTGAACAGTAGCTTCCCGACGAATTAAAGCTTGTTTTTCGTAGGTTTTGATGAAGTCTGCGGCAAGTTTGCGTGGGTCTTTAGCAAGTTCTACTAATTCTAGGGCACGGGTAGTTAAAGTGGGAAGTGTATCTTCTGTTAAATTAAGTTCACCAGTTCGGCTTTTGCCATTTTGGGATATACTTTTAGCTCCTATCCAAGTATCTATTTCATAATAGCCAACTTTAGGTTTTTGACCTTTAAAGCTGGAAAGCGGGATGATAATATCGATGCCGCTACTATCTGCTTTTTCTTGATTCCAAGGTAAATTATCCAGATTCTTTGGGGCCAAAGTTCCTTTAGCAATACGAATTTGGCTGTGGTTCTCTGAGTCGATTAAAGCCATCCGATGTTGGACAACATGGCGGATGATTTCATCTTTTTGACCGTCGCTAAGAATGGT
>NZ_JAMXEX010000131.1 GCF_025370775.1 Ancylothrix sp. D3o
AACCCCACCATTTCTTCAAAGTTTCCATTATCTAAACCAAATTGAAGCCGGTGTAGGGGAATTTGTCTTTGTAGCTTTTGCTTGAGAAGAAGTTACCCCACGCCACCCGATTGCAACAATTAGCCATAAGGTGAACACAAACCCAATAACGGCAAAGATTGTTTCTGCGCTCTTAATGTGGTTGTTTCACCAGTGCCTTAAACATTCCACCGGCATGAGACCTGAATAATTTGGGATTACGGGAACTGTAATTGCTGAGGGGTTCTTTTACAACAACAGTTTTTGTTTCGTAAACTGTCATATTACCCTGGCCATCTGGTTCATAGACAATCGTGACATTATTGCTATCAGAGGCCGGCATTGTCCAAGTAGGATAAACTTCATCTTGGCCAAAATTAGGGTTCTGGTTAGGGAAGTTTGGATTTCGTTGCGGTGCCATATTTTCTCCGGTATTGGGTTGTGTTTTCAATTATTCAAAGTCGGTAAACTATTGAAGAACGGGCTATTTAATAAATGGATAGTTCTGGAGTAGATTCATCCTCTGGTTCATCCTCTAAGTCCTCGTCTAACTCCTCCTCCAAATCATGATCAAAGTTAGCTGCTGTAATTACTGAAGTTTTTGTGGGTTCTGTGGGAAATTTGACAACATTAGAGCCGGTGGGAGGCGACACATTGACGGGGATTTTGTAATCCCTAACCCACGACAAATCTTCAGTGAATAGTCCAATGCTCGGTTCGCCAAAAGTGGTTAAGGCAATGGCATATCCAGTGCTTTCGCTAATTGGCCGTAACTTGTTGAAGCTGCTTGTAATTTGGTTGACATATTCGCTAGGGATGATATAGGTATTCTTCCAGGCATTAGTGATTGGGCTGTACCCACCCTCTCTTCTGCCATGAGAATCTGTATAGATTTTGCCGAGGGCACAAATTCCCAGACATCCCCGAATATTGGCATCATCACATCCTAAACTCTGGACATTGAGGCTTTGGGTAGCAACACATAAACCTACTCCAACTTCTCTACCTAATGTGATTATTTCCCCCATTTGTCCTTTGGCAGTTTCCCAAGCTTCTGCTAATTCTTTTTTCGCCCGGTTTAAAACGTTAGAAGTGGCAAAAAAGTCATCTAAAACTAACCAAACTTTAGGAAGGTTATTCCTTTGATTTTC
>NZ_JAMXEX010000132.1 GCF_025370775.1 Ancylothrix sp. D3o
TTTATGTATTGCCAGAAGGAAGAGATGCGGCACAGAAATGTTTAGCAACAGATATAGAAGCGCAAGAACGTTTACAACGAGTCGGCGATCTGATTTTTGGATTTGAAACACCTTACGGTATGGAGTTGTTAGCTACAACTCATTGGGTTGCTAAAGAACACCCAAAAGCAGTAGAAGATAGCAACGAAGCGATTTTGCTAGTACACCAATGGAGCGAACGCAAACGTCAACTCTTCAAATCTCTCCATATTCGCAAGGCGTGGCAGCGCTTACGCGAACAACACTGGTTAACGACTACAAATCATACAGACTAGAAGAACAGATATGGATAGAGAAAATCTCAAACTATAGCAAAACAGATGTAAAGTTTTGGAGCGGGTGAAGTTGGTAGGGTCGGTGGTGGTGGGGAGGTCGGTCGTACTGGTGGGACACGATATAGGCCGATGTTCGCCTGGGGCGTCGGGAAGTACATTTTGTCTGTGCCGGCCTGAAATCCCCATGAAGTTCAGCTTTTCCGAAGTGACACCGGCCTTTACAAATCCACCGGCCTTTACAAATCCCCCGGCTTTTACAGATCCAACGACCTTCAGAGATTCACCAGCCCCCGAACTACCACCGGCCCCTCAATATCCCCCAGCCCAGACAAATTCACAGGCCCCTCAAGATCCTTTGGCTCAGCCAGATTCACCGGCTTTATTACATCCAGGGGTTCCGGTGTGGCTCAAGATGATGGGGAAGTTGGTGGTGCCGGTGGGCTTACGGGGTGACAATTTTTCTCGAAGCCTTCTAAGATCAGACTTTCAGGCTCTAGCATCCAAAAAAATTCCTCCGTTACCCATGCCTCCTAAATCTAATCATTTGATGAATGGTCGCGCTTAGAAAGCCATTGTTGACAAAAATACCTGTCACGCCGGCTGTGAATAACCACCTTTTTTTTACCTCAAATAGCTCAAATTATTGTCCAAAAAAGCTTTCAAGACACTTCTCACCCTGTCCGAGGACAAATACTCTTTTAGTATGGAAAATCCTCTGGCATCTCGAATTCTAGCTCATCTGGACTTATCTCGCTAATATCAAGTAAGTCTTCTTTTACCCATTCAGCCATACTGTATTCGATATCATCAAATGGTGAGTACATATTCTCATTATCCTCCTCCTCTTCTTCATC
>NZ_JAMXEX010000133.1 GCF_025370775.1 Ancylothrix sp. D3o
CTTTCTCCACCAACAATTACCCAATCTAGTTTTTCATTGTCTCTGTAAGATTCCTGGTAATCTTCATAGAGATAATGAGGTCGAAGTTCCACCGGCCCTAACAATGGTTCACAACTGATAAATCGGATGGCTGCCGGTGTTTCCAGTAAGGTTTGGATTCTGTGCGTGACAGATTGATTTTCTACAGAAACACCTACCCAGACATTTGGTAGTGGCCATGAGAATTTTTCATAAGCCCAATTGTTTAGGGGGAGGGGTGGATAATCGTTGCCAGGGTGTTTATTGATGTCTAACTCAACATTTATCCACATCGCAATTCTGCGGATAGTATTAGGATCATTGAGATAGCTATGGAGCCGATCGGGGCATTTGGTAAGGACTTGATAGGTGTGGCGTTTGTAAACCGCCATGTAAGCCCAAGTTAGATCCAAAAACCACTCTGGTACATCATCTGAAAATAAATCAGCCATATTACTGACAAAAATACGGGCTGGTTTTTTCCATTGCTTGACCCATTTCAATCGGTCTGGATGATATTTTATCAATCCTGTCCACCGCAGAGTTTCTCCTTTTTTCTCGACGGTGCCGGTGTAAATTTCTCTAATCTTGGGATTAGGATTATGGGAAAGTCGCCAGCTATCTTTGATGGCATAACAGTTGGCACAACCGGCAGATTTAGGAATACAACCAGTAACAATTGGCCAACTATGATCTGTCCATTGGATTTTGGAATTCTTGCTCATTGGAATACCCTTGTTTTAATGACATAGTTTTGTTAGGGGGTGGAGACGTCTTTATAAAGTTGTCTCCACCGGCAGCCAGTAGGCAGTTATTTCAACAGTCCATAGTTTCGAGCGCAGATGGGCCCGTAACCCAGAGATAAGGAAGTTTCTGTGCTAAGCCGCTGATAACAAAAGCAACACCGGCCTGTTAAAGTACCGTATTCTTGTGCGGTATGGTGTGGATTATTAGCAAACTTTTGGAGGGCCGGTACGACCCATGCTGGACATCCTTTTGCTGGGCGGAATGTGCCGGTGTTATCAATGGTTCCTAGGAATCCTCCTACTGCATAGACCATGATAGAATCGGCATATTTGGAATCAGAATCAGCAGGATAAAGTTTAATCTCTTGTTGTTCTTCTGCCAGAATTCTAATCCTTGGTTT
>NZ_JAMXEX010000134.1 GCF_025370775.1 Ancylothrix sp. D3o
ACATCGGGGGTGCAAATAATCTTGGGGACAATTTTAATTATTTGTGCCATGCTCCCCCAAGAAAAACAAACAATTGACCCAACTAAAACTAAACAAGACTTACCTCAAAAAAGTAGTATCCCGTTCGCTGGTTTAATTGCTGGTGCCGGTGTATTCATCACTCTAAAAGGATTAGGTGAATTGTACTTTGGATGGGTGAAAGCCGACGATCCACAAGATATCCAACAGGCAGACCACCAACCACAATACCGCAGTCCACCGGCCTACCATAACCACCAATCTCAACCAGTGCAGCCGGTCTATCAACAACCCCATTCAGTACCACCGGCCTATCAACAACCCCATTCAGCACCACCGGCCTATCAAACCCCCCAATCTCAAGCAGTATCACCGGCTCATCAAAACCGCCAATCTCAACCCACATATCACCAATCCCAACAAACCTATCACCAATCTCAACGAGTACAACCGGCCTACCAAAACCACCAACAACCAGTACCACCGGCTTATGAAAACCACCAGCAATCAGGACAACCGGCCCATGCCAATCACCAACCTCAACGAGTACAACCGGCTTATGAAAACCACCAACAACCACAAGGTAAACAGAACCAAAGACAACAGTACCAACCACCCCATTACCAACAACCCAACTATCAATTTACTCAAGAGCCATCGCCATTTGAGGAGGAGGATTTGTGGGATACGGAAGCTAACACTATTGAGGACGAACCTTTAAATCTACCAGTACAAAGACAATCCCAAGAGAGGCCGGTTGACCAACCATTTTCTACTGTGGGAGCCGGTGCCACAAAACAGGGGCCGGTTGACCACACATTTCTGGATGAAACTGCTGGATATCATTACGCCGCTGCCGGTGGAATAAGAGGGGAAACTGAGCATACCATTCTTCTTACCGAACAACTTAAACATAATATTTTGAGTTGGGTATTATCGGGACTCCCTGGTGCCGGTAAAACCACAATATTGAGGGCTTGGTTAGCTGAAACTGTAAAGTACAGTAAAGACGTTCAGTTTTTTATCAACGGCTGGAAGGGGGATGATTGGCTAGGACTGGCTGCTATCCCTGGGGTTTACAAACGTAACTACCGAGATAGGAGCAATCAACCAGTATTAGATGGCTTCTTTTC
>NZ_JAMXEX010000135.1 GCF_025370775.1 Ancylothrix sp. D3o
GGGAGCATCCCGTTTTTGCAAGTGTACCAGACTGTGGTACAATAAATTATATTTCACTCACATAAATGTAACCTCTGTTTATGACCCCTGAAGAATCTCAAAAACTCCAAGAACATATCACAGCTATTGCTAAAATTCTTTACCAAAATACGCCCTCAGAAGATTTAGTTTCTCTCGAAACTATTGAAAAATCAGTGCGCCAACAAATCTTAGAAAAAGTCAGTCCCCAAGTGGCTTTTTTTTTATCAAAGAAAAGACAGGAACAATTAAGGGTCGAACGAGAAAGTTAAAAAGTTCTCTTGGAGAAATTCCTATCACAGAAAAACAAGCCTCTCGATTACATCTGACGTCTCGTTGTCGGATTTCTCCATTTTTAGAAAAATGTTGTTTACGGATTAGCGCTAATGAATCTTACCAAAATGCAGAGTTAGAATTAGAATTATTAATGGGAGTAAAAATTGGCCATACTACACTTCATAGACTGGTACAAAGAACAGAATTTTCTCCTCCTGACACTCAAGAAACTGTAACAGAATTAAGTGCAGATGGTGGGAAAGTTAGAGTACGAAACCCTAACGGTCAAAGCTGTGAATGGCTTGAGTATAAAGCAATTAGGCTGCAAAAAGTTTATCATAATGCGGCTTTTAAAGACAATCTATTCCTAAGCGATTGGGTGAATTCTCAAAAACTGGCTGCGCTTTTAGTGTGTTTGGGAGATGGTCATCCTGGTGTGTGGAAATTAATGTCAGAAATTTCTACCTCTTCAGAAAGGTGGGAAATACTAGATTGGTATCATCTGAAAGAAAATCTTTATAAAATTGGGGGTTCTCTGAAACGCCTCCAACAAATTGAATCTTATTTATGGTGTGGCGAAGTTGAGGAGGCTCTTGCTGTGTTAGGCGAGTATCGTCGTCAAAAATCTCAGAAGTTTCTCAAATATTTACAAGAACATAAAAGCCGAATTATTAATTATAAGAAAGTGCAAGCTTCTGAGCTTTGTTCGATTGGCTCCGGCGCAGTAGAGTCAGCTATTAAACAGCTTGATTTAAGACTAAAACTGGTAGGAGCGCAGTGGAATAAACATAACGTGAATCAAATGTTACAACTTCGTTGTGCTTATCTTAATGGTCAACTAGCCTAAGC
>NZ_JAMXEX010000136.1 GCF_025370775.1 Ancylothrix sp. D3o
CTCATCCTTTCTTGAGGCTTTTACTAGATTTTTCAGCTTAACATTTTTTGAACCATTTGCAAAAGTGAGATGCACCCGATGATAGCAATTAACTTTGAGCTTTCTAAATCTATTAAAACTGCACAATAATTTCCTTTTCCTTTAATCAATGCTATTTCATCAAGTCCTAGCTTTTTTAAATCCCTCGGTTTTAAATCGGCTAATTCTGATGAGGCATCTTTTAACATTCTTTCTATTTCTTCTGTGGTAACTAACCCTTCTTTTGCGACACTGTTTATATCATTTTCTAAAACTTGTTGAAGGATTTTTTGAGCCAATCTTTTTGTATAAGTCCTTCTTTTTCCGACGAAATCCAAATTTTCACTAAACGGCTTTTTACATTGCTTACATTTGAACTGTCGTCTATTTATTTCTAAAAATACTGGCGATTCTCCCCAAGGTAAATCTTTAATTATATATTGATGGTTTTGATGTAATTTATGACTTTTTTCCCCACAACGAGGACAGATACTTTCCTCATGGATTGGCTCTATCTCTAAAATTATTCCAATCCCTTTATGCTGATGGCGTGACACCACTTTTACTCCTTCTAGTTCCAGAAGTTCTGTGAGCATTTTAATTTCCTTTTTTGAAGCCATTGTTACTGCCGCCACTCTTCTTTACTATTTTTCTGGTTTCATTTAACATCACATATCGCTTAACTGTCAACCGCCAAAAGCTTTTCAGATATCGGTGGATAGATTTTTCGTCTTTATTGGTCTCATTAATTATAATTTTAGCATACTAGGTACTGAAGAACCGCGAACTTAGAAAGAACGCTGAAAGCCCTATCTAGCAAAGGGTCTAAATGCTAGTTTGCCACCCAGTGGAGAGCGAAGCTATTTCTGGATTTTAGAGCGGTAAATAAAACCACCAATCGCCAGAATTATAAGTCCGAAAAAAAGCAACCAGAAAATCTGATTACTAGAACAACCCGTAAAACAGGATTGACGGGAATATTCATCAATTGATTCTGCTTGGGATAAATCTTCGCGTAAATAAGCTGTTGTACATTTAAATAGGGTATAATTAAAATATAGTCTAGTCACTTTGTAGAAAAATGCCAGCCCAAAAT
>NZ_JAMXEX010000137.1 GCF_025370775.1 Ancylothrix sp. D3o
ATTAGTCCGGGGACATCCGTATTAGAAAGGCTCACCGACAGTAAACCTACTGTTATTATTTTAGACGAAATTGCCCGTTATTTACGAGCAGCAAAAGCAAAACAAATTGGCAAAAGTGATTTAGCAGAGCAAGTGGTCGCTTTTTTATTTTCATTGATGGATTTAGCCGCCGCTTCTAATAACTTAATCTTGGTTTATTCCTTAGCTTCTGCTTCTGATACCTTTGCCGAAGAAACTTATGATTTACAGGAATTAGTAAGCGCTTCTGCACGGCAAGAAAGAGTTTTAAGCCCTTCTACGGATGTAGAAATTTATAACATCGTCAAACAGCGTTTGTTTACCAGCGTCAGCGAAAAAGCAGCACAACAAGCAGCCTCAGAATATTTAAACGCCTACAAACTCAGCCGCGTTAATTTACCAGATGGGTGTAAAGATGCTAATTATGCTCACGCAATTACTCAAAGTTACCCATTTCATCCAGAATTATTTAACTTATTAACTAAAAAAATTGCTTCAATTCCTGACTTTCAAAAAACTAGAGGTGCCCTGCGGCTTTTCGCCCAAGTTGTGCGTAATTTATGGGAAAACTCAGGAGAAAATAAAAATTCTGTGCCAATGATTCATACCCATCATATCCCGGTGGGAGTTGATGGCGAAATCACTAATGATTTAACTTCGCGGTTAAAACGTCCCCAAATGCGCCCCCCTATAGGTGCAGATATTTATAACCCAAATGGCAGAAAAGCTTACGCAGAAGTACAGGATAGCCAATGGATAATGGCAGGAAAACCACCGTTTTCTAGCTGGTTAGCGCGAACAATCTTTCTGCATTCTTTGACGCAGGGTAATTCATCTGGTATCCGCAAGGCTGAGTTAAATTTGTCTCTGTTAATGCCTGGTTTTGAAATTGGATTTGTGGAAACGGTTTTAGATGAATTAGGTAAGGTTGCTTGGTATTTAGATATTGATTCTATAACCTTTCATTACCGCTTTAAAGAAGAACCTTCTATTAACAAGATTATCACTGAAGAAAAAGAGCAGGTAGGCCGAACTGAGGCGAAACAAGACCTGCAAATTCGACGGGATAGCATTTTTGCCAAAAAATTATTTACC
>NZ_JAMXEX010000138.1 GCF_025370775.1 Ancylothrix sp. D3o
GCATAACTGTTTTCCTCGAGTTAGCTTTTGGTATATCTTATCATATTTTTGTCCTAACCTTATGCCGTAGTGCTATAACCACATCCGATAAGTTTCTCCCAGCAAATAGATGCCGGTGCCACGTTCCCTTTTCAACTTTTCATACAGCAGATGCAGCCGGCTTCCCTCTACTAACTCAGCCGGCTTCACACCATAAGTCTCCTCAAAGTGTTTATCTAAAGTAAATTTGTCTGTTGTGGGGGCTTGTGGTTTGGTGGATACTTGGGGGCCAGTGTAACTATCGACCATCAATTGAGCGATGTCTACCAGTGTGTAATTATTTCCCGCAACCTGAGCTTTTTCAAGTTGTTCTTGTAAGGAAGTAAAGATGGCCAATACATCAATCCTGCCTTTCAGAATGCTGGAATTATTGTCAATATTACCCTTGTTATCAACTTGCAGGCCAAGCACTGTACACGCTTGTTCTACCTGTAGTTTGTCCGTTTTTAGATGCGTTGCTATTTCTACGATTCTCCTGTATCTTGCTCCTTCAGATGGTCTAGTAAATATTTGAGCGCTTGTTGATGGCCCGGATGAGTGATTTCTGGCAAGATAGCAGTTAATGCTGTTTTTAGATCACCTCCCCCAGTCCTCTCTTTGAACACGACTTCAAAGGATCTTGCATGGCCGGCATCCACCACCTTTGTTCGGTATTTGTTGTAGGAATACGAGAAAACTTGAATCCCTACCCATGCGTAAATAATCGTCAACACATCTACACATGAGAATGGTTCATTTGCTCTGCCGTAATCTTCGATTGGTAGCTGGCATTCTTTTACCCACTTTCTCAAGGTGGGGTAGGAAATATCCAATAAACTGCAAAGCTGGCTTCTACTGAATCCCCCATATTTGTACAAAATTGCTCTTGGTATTTTAGGCATTCATTCTATGAGTTCCTCCCCGTAAAAAATTTAATACTGAACCTGCCCTTTCAATTGGCATCTGGTTGGCTTTCGCTTGGCTTTCGCTAAATACTTGGCTCAGTTTTACTAAAAGCGAACCCAACTTTCTGTGAAAGCTAGTTGGCTGTCGTA
>NZ_JAMXEX010000139.1 GCF_025370775.1 Ancylothrix sp. D3o
TGCCGGTAGGTCAACATGGGATTTTTCTACCCCGAAGGATAAAACGATCCTACTACCTGTAAGGCTACTTATAGGTCTATTAGCTGGAGTTTATATGGATGCTCGCTTTGGGGAAAGCAGATGTCAAATAAGTTTCAGTTATTTGACCTTGAATGAAAGGCGATTGAAAGTAGGGTTTCAATCGCCTGAACTCCTTGCTGGGCATCGGCTTAGGGCCGCAAAATCTTCTACTTTTGGGTTTTTATGAGGAAAACTACCGTTCGCTCGTTTTTGTTTTTTAGCTATGGTGCCGGTTAAAAAAGAGGTCGGTTTTTGGGGTTGTGTTAGGTTGCTCGTAATATGGATGTCCAAAGCCCCATGTCCCTCCCCAAGAGTGTTCTTTTGGCACGACTGTGCGCTACCACAAGCCTCTCTTAAATGTGCTAAGGCCGGCATTTGATAGCAGACTTAAGGGTTAAATGGCCCACACAAGACACCGGCCTCTCTCCCGCTGCTCCAGATGACGGACTTGGCCCCGATGAAAGAAATGGCCAACGCAACACGCCGGCCTCCAAGTCCGATGCCGAATAAAATGCTATACCCCTGCCTGCCTGCAGTATTCCCGTCACTGAGTGGTTGAATTTCTCGTATAAAGATGAAACAGAGTTCTTGGCATCCCCCATCTCAACGATGGCCAGATATTTTTTGCTAACTCATTGACTTTTGTGGGGCAATAAGCAAAGTGCAGCGCCGTCGGGCAAAAAAATAGCCTTGGTCTGCATAATTCCAAGATTTCATTCCCAACTACATAAATTTTCTGAAGCTTTCCCACAAATTTACATAAGAACCGTTAAAGACCTGCATATTTTGCTGAAATCATCCCAATAAAATAAATTTGCTGAGTTTTCGCAAAAAAATAAATTTCTAAAAAACTGCATAAATTCTTAACGCGCTACCCAATATATCTATGAAGGCAACTTCAAGCAGAGAAACTTTGAGTTTATCCTCGCCTTTTGGCATTAAACCGCTAACCCTCTGCACAAACAGTTGATGTTTTGCCCTTGCCCAAATCCCCTAGTAAGA
>NZ_JAMXEX010000140.1 GCF_025370775.1 Ancylothrix sp. D3o
GATGGAGTAATTAATAATAGTGATCTGGAACTGTTGAATCAAAATCTAGGATTTGTTGCTAATACACCGGCAGTTATCACACCGTCAAATATTCTGACTCATCAAGAATTAGAAACAACTATTGATTTAGGTAAGTTTGTGAGTGATGCCGATAATGATGCGCTGGCTTACAGTATTAGTAATCCAGTTAACGGGACATTAGAAACACTAAATGATGGTCAAACAGTTGTATTTAAACCTGCCTCTAATTTTGCCGGAGTGGGGAGTTTTAAAATTTCAGTAGATGATGGGGGTTATGAAGTTTCGGAGACAATAAACATTAATGTATCAGATGCTCCTCTGATAAATTTAGAAATCATTAAAAGTAAAAAACAGCTAAATGTCGGAGAAACAATATCTTTAGAAGTGCAAGGAGATTTTGCTGATGCAGAAGATGTTGTTTTACCAGATTCTTATTTAACTTATGGCACAGAAAATGCAGAAATAGCCCAAATTTCAGCAAGTGGCGATGTTACAGCATCTTCCGAGGGAACGACAATTTTAAGTGTGAAGCGTAATAATATTTCGGCGGTAACAGCAGTTCGTGCCGGTCAATTGAAAACACCGCAGAATCAGGGGGAATTAAACGTAGCAATTGCTGAGTTATATGGGTTAGATTCTTACCCAGATGCGGTTACATTGCCGGTAGGTGGAACCCGACAATTGCTAGTAGGTTTAAATGAAGTACAAGAATCCCCAGATTTAAAACCAGCAGCTTCAGGAACTCGTTATTTTGTCAGTGATTCTAACATATTAAATGTGAGCGTAGATGGGCAAATAACAGCATTAAAAGAAGGGTTTGCCACTGTTACAATCGTTCATGGTGCAGCAGAAGAAATAATACCTGTGCGGGTAGGTACTGAGGTTACAGGGCCGGCTACTGTAGGAGCAGATGGTGGAATTGTTAAAGCCGACGATGGCTCAGCAGTAATGATAGCCCCAGGCGCATTAGATGCAAATACAACTGTTAGTTTAACGGCTTTAAATCAAGCACAATTATCATTACCGATTCCTGAAGGATT
>NZ_JAMXEX010000141.1 GCF_025370775.1 Ancylothrix sp. D3o
CCTCAATAACCATCAAACATTATGGCAAGAGCACCGCCACAAATAAAACCGCTACGCGGTGTCCGAACGAAGGTTTAGCAAATTAAACCTCCCTCAATGAATCCATGAAAACCAAGAACATTCAGCAATATCAAAGAGAGTCAAGAAAATGACCAAGAATATCCAAAGTAATCAAGCAATCCCAGTTAATCAGGCAGTCCCAGTTAATCAGGCAATCCCTGGTAATCAGGCAGTCCAAGATAATCAACTGTTACCAAGCAATGAATCGTTACCAGAAAATGAAGTAGTAACAAACGAATTTAATGAATTTTGTAGTCCAGCCTTCATAGATCCGAATGGCCGGCTTCCTCGGATTCAAGCAGTACGCGGAGAAGACCCCAAACAATTCGGTTATTTCGTACCCTTCTCTGAAATGGCATCCAGCCGGTTGGTCAGATTTTGATGAATCCCAAATTACCGACTACACCTTTCAATCAGGAGTAATTGAAAAAGGTTTATTGTTACAAAACCCCCGAATGCTGGTTTGTCCAAAATCACCACTCTTAGCAGTAGACCGGCAGCAAACAAAAGAAACGCAAAGCACAGTCATCCTTGGGGAATACCGACACTACAAAGGTCAAGAGAACGTAACGAATGTTCAGTTTTTCCAGATTTTCTTACTCAACCAACAAAACCAACCCCTCCACCAAATCCCGTTAATCTATAAGGCAAAAGGTACGAACCAGGCATCCTTCTCAGTACACTGGCAGCAGTTTTGTAGTGAATTCAATACCTGTTTCTCTATCGCCAACCGGCATCTGGGGGTATCTCCTAAACCAAAGAATTTTGCGTTTAACTCATTGCTGGTATTTTGTCCAAAGCTGGCACGAGAGATTGTAGGGGATAAGCAGAAATCACCGGCCCTCAGAGTAGTGGGCTATGAACAACCTACCTTGGAAAACTGGACAGAATTCTTTGTTGGGACTAATGCCACCACAAAACAATTTGTCTGGCAAGGGCTAACACCGAATGAACCGTTGCAAATGCCGGCATTACC
>NZ_JAMXEX010000142.1 GCF_025370775.1 Ancylothrix sp. D3o
ATTTGGCCCACTCTCTCAACAACTTTACCCTGATTTACCCCAGAAATTAAATCAATTACGAACCTCAGAAGTTGGTAGTGTTTCAACTTTATCAGACCTGCGAGTGGAGTTAAATAATCAGATTGTTTTAGAGACTGATTCAAAGGGGGTGGTCAAGGTTAATGAATTAGTAAACTTACCTTTCGATAAATTACCTGAGCTATTCCAGCGTATTGCTAGAACAAGAGAAAAAAATCAGTCCACTGCAATTGAGGAGTCAATTATTAAGGCTTTGAAAACATACGAGAATCAACCTATGAAAAGTAATGAACCGTTGTCAGATGCCGGTTTAGAGCTTCCCCCTGATTTTGATGAAGCTATCTTATTTAGTGATCCCACTTTTAGTGCACAAGCTACCGAACTATTTGGGCCACCACCAGAACCCAGTACACCGGCAACCGATATTGGAAAAGAGAAATTTCCCAGCCAGGATACACCGGCAGCCGATATTGGCGTTGAGAAAACCCCTAGCTGGGATACACCGGCAGCCGTGAGGGGCGAAAAAACCCCCACCCCGGAACTTACAGGAACCGATGTTGGCATTGAGAGAACCAAGAGCCAGGATACACCGGCAACCGATGGTGGTGAAAGGATCGCCAACCGGGATACACCGACAACCGATGGCCGGTTGTCTCTTGCACCAAAGTCGGTTAAAAAAGCCCGCCCCCAATTAGGACAAACTACGAATGGTGTGGGGCTCTTGGAACAACCAGATATCGGGATAGCCATATCAAAAGAAGAGTTTGAGTTACCACAGTCCACTCCAAGAGCACCAATATCAAGAGAGGAGACTGTACCCACATTCCGCACTAAGAGTACAAGACCGTCACCAATATCAAAAGAAGAGTTTGAGTTACCGCCACCACCACCACCGGCCTTGGGAGATTTTGACCCTACCCTCCCACCAATCTCCCTCGATGACAAAGTTGTGCCATCAGTCTCAAAAGAACAGGCTGCACCCACTCTCAGTACACCGGCCTTGGGAGATT